>CAZZYB010000455.1:0-3661 GCA_964658125.1 uncultured Acetobacteraceae bacterium
ACGGCGCGTGCGGATTGCTCCGGTTGCACCATAGCAGGCGGCCCACCAAACAGATTCACGAGCCCACCCTTGCGCGCCATCCGCGTCGCCCACTGCCAGGCCTCAGGAGTCGCCACAGCCTCGATCACTATATCCACGCCGCGCCCCTCTGGCGTCAGCGCCCGCGCCGCCGCAACAGGATCATCCACATCCCCAATCCGCAACACCTGCTCCGCACCAAAATGCCGTGCCGTCTGCACCTGGTCTGTACGCTTGACGACCGCGATCACATGGACCCCCGCCAGCGACGCCGCATGAATAAACAGCAGTCCGATAGGCCCCGCCCCCAGCACGATCATCGTGTCGCCAGCCTTGGCCCTCGACTCCTCAAGTCCCCGCACTACGCAGGCCAGCGGCTCCGTGAGCGCGGCGTGTTCCAGCGGCATCGCATCCGGCACCAGCAGCGTATTCTTCTCCACAATTCGAGCGGGGATCAAAATGTACTCGGCATACGCGCCGTTATTGAAGAGGAGGTCATCGCAAAGATTCTGCTGCCCCTGCAAACAAAAAAAGCACGCATCGCAAGGCGCAGAGTTCAGCGGCACCACCCGATCCCCCACCGCGAAATCGACCACACCCTCCCCCACCTGCGTCACTATCCCCGCCACCTCATGCCCGAACAAACGATTCACCGTCAGCATCTTGGCGTGGTACCCCCGCCAGTACACCTTAAGATCGGTCCCGCAAGTCAGCGCCGCCTCCACGCGCAGCACGAGCTCCCCCGGCCCCGCCACCGGCATCGCTACCTGTTCTACCCGCAAGTCTTCCTTGCCGCGGAGTACCGCCGCTGTCATCGATTCCGGCATCCTTCCATTTTCGCATTTCGCAAGCCTCCCCCGCTGAGCCGACCCTCGCGAGACCGGCAGACCACGTCCCGCATCTGATACTCTGACCCTCACGAAGCCTTCATGAAACTTCTCTCCCCAGAGGTATTTGCCAAAAGCGTTGTCGCCTCCGTTCAGGAGTACGCGCTGCTCTCGGCCCGCGCCGTCGGAAATATGTTCTCCGGCAAACGCTATTGGGCCGACATTTTCACGCAGATGGACTCCATAGGCGTTGGCTCGCTTCCTATCGTCGTCCTGACGGGCTTCTTCACCGGCTGCGTTCTCGCCCTGCAGGCCGCTGTCTCGCTTAAGGAGTTCGGCGCCGTTGGCATGACTGGCCGCCTCGTCGCACTGTCCATGGTCAAAGAACTCGGCCCCGTTCTCACAGGCCTGATGGTCTCCGGACGCAACGCTTCCGGCATGGCCAGCGAAATCGGCTCCATGAAAGTCTCCGAGCAGATCGACGCCATGCGTGCGCTCGGCACCGACCCGACCCGCAAGCTCGTCACACCCCGCGTCGTCGCAACCGTCGTGATGCTCTTCTTCCTCACCATCATCTCGGACTCATGCGGAACCGCCGGCGGCGCCCTCATCTCCGTCTTCCTCCTCCGTCTCAACGGCTCCACCTTCTTTCACACCGCCTACATGGCGCTCGACCACGGCGACGTCATCGGCGGCCTGGTCAAGCCGCTGTTCTCCGGCTTCATCATTGCCACCATCGGCTGCTACTACGGCATGACCACCAAGGGCGGAACCCAGGGCGTTGGCCGCGCCACCACCCAGGCCGTCGTCGTCTCGTCGGTGCTCATCATCCTCGTGGACTTCCTCGTCACCCAGCTCATGATCGGCATCTTCGGCAGGTAACGCATGGCATCCGTCACCAGGCCCAAAACCCGTCCCAACGAGCTCGAAGGCGACACGCCACTGGTCGAGTTCCGCAAAGTTTCCATCGGTTTCGACGGCAACCAGGTCCTCCGCGATATAAGCTTCCGCGTCATGCGTGGCGAGACGCGCATCATCCTCGGCCCAGCCGGAGTAGGCAAAAGCGTGCTCATGAAGCTCGCCAACGGCCTCATGGAACCCGACTCCGGCGACATCCTCATCTTCGCTAAATCGATCCGAAACACATCCATCGCAGAAATGTACGAGATGCGCGCCCACGTCGGAATGGTCTTCCAGGAAAGCGCCCTCTTCGACTCGCTCAACGTAGAAGAAAACGTCGCCTATCGCCTCAACGAGGAAATGGTCGACCCCACCGAAACCCACAATCGCGTTGTCGAAGCGCTCCAGTTCGTCGAGCTCGAAAAGGCCATCGCCAAATTCCCCTCAGAGCTTAGCGGCGGTATGCGGCGCCGCGTCTCCATCGCTCGCGCCATCATCAACAAGCCCGACCTCATCCTCTACGACTCCCCCACGGGCGGCCTCGACCCCATCACCTCCACCACCATCATCGAGCTGGTCGTCAAGCAGCGTGACGTTACCCACACCACCTCGCTGCTCATCACCCATCGCCTCCAGGACGCCTTCACACTGGCCACGCACCGCTACAATCCCGAAGCCGGTCACATGGAGAAAATCCCCGACAACGGCATCGACGACAGCACCCGCTTTCTCGTCCTGCACGAAGGCCGCATCGTCTTCGACGGCTCAACACTGGAGCTCACGCACAGCGAGGACCCCTGGATCCGCCAGTACCTCTCCTAAGCCCCACCCACCGCCAGCGTGCGATGAAAGAAGTCGAACGCGAGGCCCTGCATCGACCTCGCCAGCTCGGGATCGTATCGCACACCCTCATCACGCAGAAATGCATGCGCTCCATTCACCTCGTGCCAGCTCAGCCGAGTCCCCAGTTCGTTCAGGCGATTGAGCACCTTCATCCGGCCTTCGGTCGGAATGTGCGGGTCTTGCCGCCCCCAAACCATCATCAACTCACCTTTGATATCGGCCGCACGAGCATAGGAATCATCCGCCTTCCCTTTGCCCAGCGTTCCCGAGTGAATATCCGTGGCATAGAAGCAAACCGTTCCCAGCACCTCCGGATTCATCGCCGCACGAAACGCAAGATGCCCGCCAATACAGATCCCCATCACCCCCAGCCGCCCCGTACAGTCCGCCCTCTCGGCAAGATGCGCCAGCACCGCCCGCGCGTCGTCGTCATAAGCCTTCACTTCCTTTGCAAACTTCAACTCGTTCCCACGATCCGACCCCGCCTGGTCGTACTTGAACACGGTCCCCGCCGGCTCAGACTCATGATAAATTTCCGGTACGGCAACCACATACCCCTGCCCCGCCAGTTGCACAGCGGTGCGATGAATCGGCGCGGTCACCTGAAAGATCTCTGAGTACAGCAAAATCCCCGGAAACCGTCCCGGCGCACCCGGCCGCACAATGTGTGTTCGCATCAGGCCTGTCGGTGTATCTAAGTCCACGTATTCGTTGTCGACAAGAATCATGTTCACTCCCCTTATAATTCCGCCAGTCTACGCCACTGCGTCCGCTCGCCCGGCCAACGCAACCGGCATTCTGTGTATCTCATGCTCAAATCAGGAGGAAACAACTTGGCAGAGGATCATGTGTACACAGCGGATCAGGTAGCAACAGCGGCGCGCGAACTCCGTCAGGCCGCAGGCGCGGACGAGGAGCGCTTCTCGACCCAGCAAGTCGTCTCCATGCTCGGCGACGAGGTCCGCATGTTGCGCGAGCGCGGATTCACCGATGAACGCATCGCAGACTTGCTCTCCGGCTTCGACATCGAGATCACCGCCCCAGAGCTCGCACGCTTCATGGAGCCATCCTAG
>CAZZYB010000456.1:0-3637 GCA_964658125.1 uncultured Acetobacteraceae bacterium
GTTGCCCTTGCCGTTGCCGTTTCCGTTGCCATTCTTCTTAGACAATTTCTCGAAAGAGAAATTGTCATTCCGAGCGAAGCGAGGAACCCGCTTCATGCACTTGCCTTCTCCGGTTCTTTGCCTGAGGACGGTCCCACCTACCCAAATCTTCCTTATGTCCGGCCAGGAAACTCATCAGCCCCGCAGCAGGCAAATCAGGCGCAAGAAATCGACGTTCCGCCACGGCTTCCGCAGCCAGTCGTCCGCTCCGCACCGCGCCCTCCATCGTCGACGGCCAGCCCGTTCGTGTCCAGTCACCCGCGACGAATAATCCGCGACTCGCCGTCGCCGCTTCGGGTCGAAACGCATCCAGTCCCGGGGTCACCGAAAACGTAGCTCGCGCTTCCTTCAAAATCCCGGATTTCACCAGCCGCGCCGAACGCACCCCCGGAAAGAAGCTCGCCAGCTCATCCAACGCAGGTGCAAGAATCTGTTCCCGCGTCTGCCCCAGTTCCGCGAACGAAGCGCTAATCACCAACTCCAGATATTGGCCACGGGACTGACTCTGGTTCGGCTCATCGCGTCTTATCCGTGTCTTATTGAACATCCACTGAATCCGCGTATCCAGCAGCGCAGCGTGATCCAGTTCCGTAACCTCGCGATCGAACCACAGATGAACCGTCGTAATCGGCGCATGAACGAAGTGCTCAAACAGCGGAAGTATCTGCCCCCGAGCAGACTCTGCCTCGGGCAGAGTCTGCAGCAACCGCGCGGCTTGTTCAAACGGCAGAGCGAGCACAAGATTTTCCGCCGTATACACCGCGCCGTCAGAAGCCTGTGCAACCCACCGTCCATCGCTACCGCGTGCAATCGAATCGATGCTGGCGCGCACACGCAACTCGGTTCCTTGCCGTTGTGCAAGTTGCGCAACCGCATCGTAAAACTCCGAAAGCGGCTGCGTCGGAATACCGAGACGACCGCCCTCGGCGGACTTCAGAAAAGATTCATGGAAAACCTGCCCCGCATATCGAGTCGAACAACGCTCGAAACCATCATTCAGCGCACCCACAATGACCGGCTCCCAGAAGTGGCGAATCGCCCGTTCGCTCTGCTTGGTCCGCTTGAGCCAGGTTGAAAAAGCTTCCTCGTCATTCCCCGGATAACCGCGCATGAACTCGATCAATCCGAACGCAATTCCAGCTTTGTCCTTCAGTGAAAGAAACGAAGCCGCAAGGAAGCTTAATGAAGAATGGCCAGGCGCCGGCAGAAACGTCGGACCAATATCGCTCCGCCTCGCAGCGCCCCCGTTCGTGCCGGGCTCCAGAAAAGTAATCCGGTCGTACCATCGAATATGCTTGTCCGCGCCGCACAAGCCGCTCAGATCAACGAGATTCGTACAGCAACCCAGCAGCACATGCTGCGAGTCGATGACCTCGTCCAACGCCGGATGCGGATACGAGTACGCGCGCCCGCCAACATACGGCTTGCGCTCCAGCAGCGTAACTCTTGCACCGGCACCGGAAAGCGCAACGGCAGCGGCAAGACCCGCGGCCCCCGCACCGACGATCAGAACGTCACCGCTCATCCCAGCACACGAGCTTTCACAGAGCTCGCAGCGCCGCCTGCAAGAATCAGAAGTTTCTTGCTGGTCGGCACCGACACGCGTCCACAAAACACCGCCGCTGGATCACGCGCGATCAGATCAAGCAGCCGTTTGTAAATCCTAACAAGGACGCGCATCGCAGATCGCGAGTCCGCGTCGAGCAGCGGAATAAGTTCATCAGCAGACCGGTACATAGCCTGCGCATGTTTTTCCACTGCCGAAAGCAGCGCAATTTCCCTAGCCCGCGCAGTCGCACCGGCACTGACAGTAAGAATCCGCGCTGGCTCCACACCATGCTCGCGAAGCAAATCCGCCGACAAGTAGATGCGATCACGCTCTGCATCTTCGCGAACATCGCGCAGAATATTGGTCAACTGAAACGCAATGCCGGTATCGATCGCCAGTTGCTCGGCCCGGCGGTCCGTGTAACCAAAAATCTTGATGCAAACCAGGCCCACTACCGAAGCGACAAGATAGCAGTAATGATGAAGCCCCGCGAGTGTCTCGTAGATCTGCACCGCGCGGTCGCCGATCATCAGCATCGCAACACCTTCGGGATTCGGTTCGAGGTCGAGCGTGGTTCCCGCCACAAGCTGCTCCAACAGATCATCTGGAATCCCAAAGCGCTTCTGCGTATCGTTCAGCGCGATAAAGACAGGATCGGTCGTTGCCCCGGTCCGTGACGCCCGCCAAGCTGCAGTCCAAACCGTCATCGCCTCGCGACGTGCTTCAACCGACATCGACTCATCATCCGAAAGATCATCCGCTTTCCGCATGAACGCGTACACCGCACACATCGCATCCGACTTATGCTTGGGCAGCACCCGAAACGCATAGTAGAAGTTCTTGGCCTCACGCTTCGCGATAGCGCGACAGGCGGCGTAAGCTTCGATCATTTGCACATCGCTCACGAACGCACCTTCTTCGGGCCGCGTCTGCCCGGCAGCAGCGTCGCAGCAATCTTCCCGCCCAGAGCCCCCAACAGCAGCCGCGCTTTCACGGCCTTCGTCACCACCGGACGGCCGCCAAGAGTGTCGTAACCGCGCGCCGCAATCGCGTTCAGAATCGCATGTCCGCCCCGCGCAAACAACGTCAGCGTCGCCGCGAGATCGCGATCAACACACTGCACAATTCGCTCTCCGCGGGTAAGCCTCGCACGCGCTTCGTCGACCAGATACTTCATCATCGACCGATAGTTCTCGTCAAAACGCCGCTCGTGAATCTGTGCATCGGTCACGTTGAACCGGGCCATCACATCGCCCGGCAGGTACCTCCGCCCACGCTCGTCATCTTCCACGACATCCTGATAAAAATTCGCTAGTTGTAAAGCTGTGCAGATGTCATCCGAAAGCGCGAAACACTCGGCTGACCGGTACCCGGCAGTCAGCAGCACCAGCCTCCCCACAGGGTTAGCCGAGTATTGCGAGTAGCGCTCCAGGCTCGCAATCGACGCATGATGCGTCACCACCTGGTCTTGCTCAAACGCGGAAATTAAATCATCGAATGGCTCGCGTGGAAGACTGCAAGCCGCAATCGTAGGCTGGAGCGCCACAAATACCGGATGCCGCGAATCCTGCGGCCGCTCAAAGCATTCATGCAGCATCGCACGCCACTGCGCAAGCAACCGCGTCGCTGTAGCCGTATCTGCGACCTCATCGCCCAGGTCATCAGAGGTCCGACAAAACGCATAAATGCTGTGAAAATGAGGACGCAAAACCGCCGACAGAAACAGCGTCGCCACATGAAAATTCTCGTAGTGCGTAGTCGCGAGATGCTTGCACCACGCCCGCGCCTCATCCAGCGTCGGCCGATGTTGCGGAGTCTGGTACTCCGCCGGCGCGCCCACAAGATGGTCGTCAACAGCCTGCACGAGCGCCGGCATCATCCGCGCACCCGATGAGGAAAGATCGCCGTCTTGATCTCCGGCGCGATACCTTCAGCCGGTCGCACCGTCATTCGCGCAAACACTTCCGGTAGATCGTTGATCGCCGCCGTCCCGGTAATAAAATCCTCGCACCGGAACCTCCCCGACGCCAGCAGCTCGAACGCCGCACG
>CAZZYB010000457.1:0-3627 GCA_964658125.1 uncultured Acetobacteraceae bacterium
GTACGCGTTAGTAGACCTATTGGGGCCTAGCGCATTTTGGCGAGCCCACGGTCAGAATTAGTCCCGATGCCCAGGTACTCGCCGTTTCATTCTCAGCCCGTTCGTCGCTTCCGAATGAAAATCGGTGGATTTACGGACTACCAGCGAAGTCCCCACCCGGACGGCCGAGTGAGGAGTTTTCATCTCCGCACTTCTGAAAAGCTGTAGCGCGTTGAATGCACTGCGTGCGAGATCTTCGCGGGACATCCTCACAGTAGTCAGCGGAGGCGTGGCGAACTCAGCAAGATGAATGTCGTCGAACCCGACAACAGACATATCGCTCGGAACGATGATGCCTTGCTCGGCTAGAACTCGCAGAACACCGACCGCCATAATATCGTTGGAGCAAACAATCGCAGTAGGTCTCGTCTTGCCGCTTAGAAAATGTGCCGCGGCCTGGGTGCCGCCTTCAAAAGTATGCGTGCCTTCAAAAAGCAACGAGTCATCCACCCGCAGGCCGATGGCGCGGATCGCGTGAACAAAAGCCTCTTTCCTGCGCAGGTTGGTGAGGTGAGGCATCGGTCCTCCGGCGAACCCAATCCGCCGGTGTCCCAATACAGCGAGATGTTGTACAGCTTGGGTGATGCCCTGGGAATAATCAATCTTCAGCACCACGGAATTCGGCGCATCGATTGAGACGTCAATCGATACCAGCGGAATTCCATGCGCGATGAGTTCGTCCAGCAGCGGCGCCTCGGCCCGGAAGGTCATAACGGCGACCCCTTCCACTTTGCGCTGCACCAGTCGTTTAATAAACAGCTTCGCGCGCTCGTAGTTGTAGTTCGTCGAGCCGACCATCACTTCAAAGTCGTGCTCACCGGCAATATCTTCAAAGCTCTGGATGAGTTCTGGAAAGAACGGATTTGTAATCTCCGAGATCAGCAGGCCCAGCATCCGGCTGCGCCCCGAGACCAGCGCCCGTGCCTGGGGGTTAGGGACATAGCCAATCTCCTCAACGGCCTCCCACACGCGCTTGGCCAACTTTTTGTCGACCGAAGCGCGGCCATTCATCACACGTGAAACTGTCGCTGACGACACTCCGGCCAGCTTGGCAACCTGAAGAATGTCTTTGGACCCTTCCTTGGTCCGCGGCGGCAATGCGGTTCGCTTACTCATGCAAACAGCGTGAGTCCCTGCAAAAAGCTTGTCAAGGCCCGCACGCTCCGCGACCGCCTCAGAACCAGATTAGGTTGCACAACAGACAGCAACTCGCCAATAGTGCAGCGAGAAAATATAACGATGGCGGTATCGAAGCTTTCCCGGCTGCCGTCGCAACATCTTCTTCTCGAAGTTCGCCGCCTCCATGGGCGTTGCTCGCCGCAAGATAGATCCCAAAGGTCGCCGCAAACACGCCGATCGCGATACGGAAATTTGCGTTGAGCTGGCTTCCCGCATGCAGCCAGTGAAGTCCGTAAGCCAGCTGTCCGGCACAACCAACACCAACTCCCGCAAGAACCGCGACCACCGCACTTCTGTCAGCGCATCGCCTCGACGTTACGCTCGCCAGGATCACCGCGAAGAATGGAACCAGCGAGAGGGAAAAGATGGCCAGCAGGAACTGCGAAAGACTCTCGAACCACTGCGTTCCAAGCGCTCCGCCGAGACTGAGAACAATGCAAATGACGCTGGCCCCGCGGCCCATCCGGATATAGTGCTGCTCGGATCTGGCGGGCCGGAGTATTGTCCCGTAAATCTCCTGTGTCCATAGCGCGGCGAACGCGGACACATTGGCCACCACGCCAGTCATAAGGCTGGCAACGATAGCCATCATGCCCAGCGCCAGAAATTTTGGCCCGTACAAAGACTGCATCACCAGAGGCGCAGTCTGGTCCAACGCGCCCTGTGCGGAGACGCCGATATGGCCTGCCCGCAACACCGGAAGCACGACCAGAAAACCGAACATCAACTTGCCGAACCCTGCATACAACGGCACGCGCCGCGCCGACTCCGCCGTCCTTGCTGCAAGCGCTCGCTGCATCATCAGGAAATCCGTGCACCAGTACGAAAACCCGATCACCAAGCCGAGCCCGACAACCACTCCCAGCAAATCCAAAGGCGCGTCATTGGAAACGATCGGCGTCATTCGCCAAGCGTGAAGCTGTGTACCCCATCGCGCCGCAACTCCACTCGTATGCCGGGAAAGAAAGAGCATTGGCAACAACCCGGCCACCATGAAGAAGAAGTGAAGCACCTCGATCCGCATCGTTCCGCGGAAGCCGCCGACCAGCACATTCAACAGTACAACCCCCGAAGTCGCGAGCAAGCATAAGGTGAAGCTCCACCCACCCGTAACGTGCAGCACCTCGGCCAGGGCATAGAGGCTGACGCCGGCGGTCAGACACGTGCTGACCAGCAGCAGACACGCATTCAGCAGCCGCATTCCACGTCCAAACTTCCGCGCAAGAAATTCCGGCACGCTACGCACGCCCAGTCGCTCGTATATGGGCAGAAGGAAAAACGAAACGAAGATCAACGCGGGGATGGCCCCGATCCAGTAAAAGTGAAAGACCTGTACGCCATAGCGCGCGGCGACTCCACTGAGGCCGACAATCTCCAGGGCTCCGCAACTAGCCGCGAGGAAGGAAAGTGTGGCGACCCATGTGGGCAGGGTACGCGTCGCATTGAGAAAGCTGTTCGACGTCATCTGCCTTTGCGACGAGCGAACGGCAATCATCACTGTGAATGCGAAGTAAGCGGCGACGAGGATGAGCGGGAGGGACATGTTGGCGAGGATTCCCTTCATCCTAACCGGGGTTAGTAAAGCCCTGCGCTGCACGGCTGTTATCAAACAATTTCGGTATCATGGGCATCCATGAATGGAGCGGCGCAATGAAAGTATCCATCCTCGGTCGCTGCATCGGATTGGCGATCGCTCTTGCCTCCATGCTCGCGTCCGCGCAGCAATTCGCCCTGAAGGACAACACGACAGTGGTCTTCTATGGCGACAGCATCACTGCGCAGCGTCTGTACACTCGCTTTGCCGAAGAATTCGTGCTCACCCGCTATCCCTCGCTGCACATTCACTTCGTCAACGCAGGTGTGCCCGGAGACACAACATACGGCGGATACGCCGGCACAATGGCGGACCGCGTCAAACGTGATGTCGCGCCCTTCCATCCCGCGATGATCACCGTAATGCTGGGTATGAACGACGGCGGATACGTTCCCGAATCGCCGAAGATGGATGCCCTTTTTCAGACGGGCTATAAAGCCCTGTTGACGGCTCTGCACAAGTCTTCCCCCGAGGCTGTGATCACTTTGATCCGTCCTTCACCTTATGACGAGGTTACGCACGGCACCGATTTTCCCGGCTATTCGCATGTCATCCAGCAGAACGCCGACGACGTCTCCGCAATCGCGGCACAAATGCAGAGGTCGAACGAACAGGCCGTCACGCTGGCGGACTTCTACACTCCACTTGTGAACGCGCTACGGAAAGCAAAAATGCAATACCCGCAGTTGGCTCCGCTCATAGTCCCAGACCGCATCCACCCCGGTGAAGCCGCGCACTGGATCATGGCGAGCGCGCTTCTTTCGGCCTGGCATGTTGACCCAGTCGTTAGCCGCGCAGCTTTGAATTCAAGTACC
>CAZZYB010000458.1:0-3595 GCA_964658125.1 uncultured Acetobacteraceae bacterium
ATTGACTGCTAATATTCCATCGCTCTGCAGTTTGCCCTTACTGCTTCACCCTCACATCCGGCGTAACCGACATACCCGGCCGCAGCTTCTGGTCCTTGTTCTCCTCCGCCAGGTTCGTGAAATCGATCCGCACCGGAATCCTCTGTACCACCTTCACATAGTTCCCAGTCGCATTCTCCGGAGGAAACAAGCTCAACCGCGACCCAGTAGCGCCGCCAATCTGCCCTACCTTCCCGTGGAACTCCTTGCCACCCAGCGCATCGACCTTCAACATCACCGGCTGTCCTTCGCGAATGCCCCGCAACTGCGTTTCCTTGAAGTTCGCAGTAACCCAAAGATTGTCAACCGGCACAATCGTCATCAGGTCCTGACCCACACTCAGATTCGCGCCCACAGAAACATTCTTCTTGTTCACAATTCCCGAAATCGGCGCCACGATCTTCGTGTACGTCAAATTCAGCTTCGCCTGGTCCACCTTCGCCTGCGCCTGCTGAACCATCGCAGCCGCAGCCTCCGCGCGAGATTGCTGCACCCGAATCTGCTCCGGCCCATTCTGCTGATTCTGACGCTCCTGCTCCCGAGACTGCGCCACCCGCTGCTGCGACACACGCACTAACTCGCGCTGCGCTCCAACGTTCTTCTGCGCCTCCAGCACCGCGGCCTTCGCCGCATCCGCCTGCGCCACAGCCGCGTCGTACTGCTGCTTCGAGATCACGTCCTTCTGCACCAGCGGCGTATACCGATCCACATCCGCCTGCGCCTTCACCGCATTCGCCTGCGCCTGCGCCACACGAGCAATCGCCGCCTGCTCCTGCTGCTGAGCCTGCAAAACACTCGCCTGAGTCCCCAGCACATCCGACCCCGACGTACTCACACTCGTCCGCACATTCGTCGCCGTAATCGGCACGTTCGACTGCGCCTGCGACAACTCCGCCCGCGCATTGGCAAGGTTCGCCTCTTCCTGTGCCAACGCTACCTGCAGGTCGCGCGGATCGATGTCCGCAATCGGAGCACCCTTCTCCACCCGCTGATTGTCTTGCACGTAAACATGCAAAACCTGCCCCGCCACACGCGAACTCACCTGGTACAGATCGCCGTCCACCTGCGCATCGTCGGTGTCCTCGGTAAACGTCGAGTGCCAGTAGTAAAGCCCTGCCAGCACCACCAGCACCGCGACCACTACAAGGATGATTCCCTTGCGCTTCGACTTCTTCTCGGGCGCCTCTTCTTCAACGATCGGCTTGCCGCTCGCATCCACCAGCTTCGTGTCCTGTTCACTGCCCTGTTTTGCATCTTGCTGTTGCTCTTGATCCGCCACTTATTTGCCTCCCAAATCGTTATTCGCCGGAATATTTACCACCGCGCCTTTTACCGGCACCGGCGTCCCGCTGATGTAATCCTTGTAGTTCGTCGAAGCCACACCCAGCGCCCGCGCCAGCGCCAGCTTCGCCACATTGTGCTGATACAGCGCGCTGATGTACTGATCGTTCGCCTGCTCGCTCGCCGCCAGCGCCTGCGACACCGATAAGCTCGTATCCACGCCGACGCCAAATCTCTGTTGCGCTTCCTTCAACGCCTCGAGCGCGAGGTCCGCATTACTCTTCGTCGCATCCACCAGCTTCGCCGCAGACTGAATATCCAAGATCGAATCCCGAACATCCGCATTCACCTGCTGCACCTGGTCCGACAACCTCGCCTTGGCCTGGTCCGCCTGCGCACCCGCGACCAATGCATCGCCGCGGGTCTTCGCAATCTGCAAAATCGGTGCCGACACTTCCCCCGTCGCCGTATAGGTGCTGTGCGAGTGCCCCGGCGTAGTGCCCAGATCGCCAAAGTCACCATTGAAGCTCGCCACCGGCAACTGCTCCGCCCACGCCGCCTTCTTCGCCGACTCGGCGCCCTTCACCGTTTCCGCCGCAGCAGCCAAGTCCTTCCGCTGCTTCAGCGCCTGCGCAAACGCCGCATCCGCATCCGGAACATCCAGCGCCGCAAACGGAGTCGTATCCACCAACCGAAATTGTTGCTCAAGTGGAAGTCCAATCACCCGCGCCAGCGCCAGCTTGTCCTTCTCAAATTGATTCGTAGTCGCAATCAAATTCTGCTGAACATTCTGCGTATCTACCTGCGCCCGCAGCACGTCCAGCCGAGGACTCGTCCCCGCCTCGTGCGCATCGTTAGCCTGCTTCAACGACACGTTCGAAGTGTCCAGCTCCGCCTTGACCGAATCAATCCGCGCCGCATCCGCAATGCACAGCAGATAAGCATTTCCAACCGTCAGCACCACCAGGTCCCGAGCATCCTGCGCCGTCAGCTTCGCCGCCTCAAAATTATGCTTGGCCGAAATGTAGTTCTCCAACGCCTGCACATTCACCAGGTTCTGCGTCAGATATGCCCGAAAATCCACCACCTGAAAGGGCCCCACAATCGGCTTCAGCCCCGGAAACTTCAACCCAAACGCCGCCAGGTTGATCTGCTGCACCTCGATCGAAGCCTCACCCCGAATCGTGGGCAGCAGCGCCTGAAGCTGCTGCAGCCTCTGCCCATTCGCACCCTTCTCATTCGAGCTCTGCAGCACCAGCCCCAGGTTGTTCCTCAAACCCCGCTGCATCGCATCGTCCAGAGTCAAATCGAGCACCCCAGCCGTAGCCTTGTCCCGCACAATACTTCCGCGAAACGACGCATCGCCCGCACTCGTCTGCGGAGTCACATTCGGCCCCGGCTGCGAAAGCTGCTGCTGCGACCTCAGGACCGCCGAAACATCCCCCGACGAGCTCCCACCCGCGCTCGAAGCTCGTCCAGGCCCCGTCCCCTGTCCCAAAGCCGAACTCGTCGCCAGCATCCCCACCGATAGCAAAATCGCGCCCCCGGACGCGCCTTTTCTCAACTTGACCATATCTCCTCATGCTACAGGGGCGACTCCATCGCCCTCTGCAGCTCTATCTCATCTGTGCACCATTTCAGATGCGCGCAAACCCCGCGGGTATGCAAAAGTTTCCCGCACTGCCCGCGCGAGCATGGCAAGTGTTTGTGCGATCATCATCCCTCCGGCCCCCAACACCAGTCCCGCACCGCGGAGCATCCATGCCCCCCAGCCGTCTTCTGTCCACCCTCGCCCTTCTCGCAACCCTCGCGCTCACCGCCGCCGCGCAAGGCCAAATCTCCCCCAATGACGCCCTCCAGACCTGCAAAAACACCGCCAGCGACCGCCTTCCCAACGTCCCCCGAGCCTTCATCAACGTCCAGCGCGGCACCGACGCCGGCAGCAATTACATGATCAACTGGCGTGCCCAGCCCCCCAACGACCGCCCGTCCTCCGGCTTCTGCATCATCGGCCGCAACGGCCGCGTCAACGACTTCCAGTTCGACCGCCCGACGAACGGCGGAGGCGGAGGCGGTGGCCACAATAACTGGATCTCCCCCCAGGACGCCGCCCAGTCCTGCAAGAATCTAGCCAGCAACCGCATGCCCGAAGTCCCACGCGCCTTCATCAACGTAGACCGCGCCCGCGACACCGGAGACGGCAACTACCTCATCAACTTCCGCACCCAGCCCCCCAACCGCCGCCAGTAGAGCAGAGTGATCGGAGCGGCGACGA
>CAZZYB010000459.1:0-2190 GCA_964658125.1 uncultured Acetobacteraceae bacterium
CACCATCAGCGCCGTGCAGAAAACACCCACCGGCCTGCGCTGGACGCAGGAAGATGAAGCTCTCCCTCTTCCGCTGGACTTCGATAACGGTATGACCCCGGCGCTGCTGGCAACGTCGAACATCGCTCCTCTCGACCAGCAAATCTTGCGAGTGAGTGATCTGGCAAGCGATGCCTATGAACTGCTGATCGACGGAAAGTTGCTTGCCACGTTTACCGCCGCGCAACTACGGATCGGCGTAAACCTAGCACTATACCGCACGCCCATGGTCGAGCAGGCGCGCGGCATCGACTGGTTCGAACAGCGCCGCGCAACTCTCGATAAAGCCGCGTTCATTCTTAGCGCCGAAACCAGGCAGGCTTCTGGTACGGCCTCCGCCGAGGACGCATTAAAGCAGGCACAAATTGAGTTCGAAGAGACGATTCGAACAAAGCTGGCGCCGAAACCACACGACTTCGAACTGCGCCTGACGCCCTAGTCAGTCGCACGCACCTGCTCCAATTGCAATCGCCCATACGACGGAGCACCCAATGATTGCCGCAGCGCTAGCCCAAGTTCGATTGGCGCAGCCGCTCCCGTCCAGGCCCGTGTAATCTTGCCGGTCGGAGACACCAGTTTCAGCATTGACGCCTTGCGCCTACGACCCACTTCCGTCAGAGCCACACCATCGGCAGGTAGGCCCCAGTCGCTCGCCAACGCAAGTGTGTCCGCGTCGCCCCTCAATGAGACCTTTAGCCCGCCGTGGCCGTACTCTAGCGCCGCTGTTTTCAAATTGACGAAGATCCCGGAGAGATCGCTTGAGCCGTTTTTTGTGTCAGCACTCGCTTCGGCGATTAGTCGCCATCCCGGTCTACCCGCAATCGTCGGATGCAATGTCGTCGTAATGCTCTCCATCGCCACGACCGCATGGGCTTCATGACTCAAAGACTCCTCTGCGCTCGCCACGTCGGCGACGGTCGCATCTTGTAGGAAGTAACGGTTCCGCCACCCGCTGTAGGCAAGAGTTCCATCTACGGGCCGCGTCCCGGTTGTATGGATCTCGTTCTCGTGAACGCTCACGCCGGTGGCCCGCACAACGAAGCCGGTCCTGATCGCGGGTGTATCGCCGTCCGGTCTCCAGTCAATCCGATTCCTCGCAATCTCCAGGCCTTCAATAGATCCTCCGCCCCACGTCATCAGCAATATCGCGCCCTCCCGTTGTGCAAGTCGCGGGCTCAGGCCGTTGTTGAGGCAAAGATTGTCGAGGATGGCGCTCTTTCGTGTCGGCCCATTCGCCCCGAAGACGGAAACGCAATAGCCCTGCGTTTCGTGCCCAAAGTTTCGCGCGACTGTGTTCGCGGTATTGCCCCAATCGATGTCGAAGGCGCCGCCGTCCACTCCCGGAGAGTCAGTGAGAAATGCTTCATTCTCCTCGACACTGCATTGATTGCACTGCCAGGTCCAGATTGCATTGGGCGTTCCCACACTCTGCTGGTGCTCCATTCCCGTATGCCACGCCACCGACCTCCTGATGCTGCTGTCGGCCGCATTGAAGATCACAATGCCATCGCCCTGCATGTCGTGCACCACCGAGTGAGCAATGGTGACATGCTGTGCGGGATGCTCGCGCGATCCTCCGGCAATAAAAATACCCGACCACTGCGTCGTGTCGAACGCGCGAATGCCATCGAGGTGTACTCCATCGAACGTCGCGCCTGGCGATGACGGTTTGATCACAACCAGCCCGGACTCTTTTTGCTTCAACGGCCCGCGTACATTGCTCACCGTCAAGTTGTCGAGCGAGATCGAATGCATCGTTCCGTGATCTGCGCTGACATACACACCATAGGTTGTTCCACCGCGCATTTCCAGAGACGAGATCGTAACCTCTTCCTGATTGAACAACCGAAGCGCTGCGTCATCTCGCGGCCCCGCTTCAATCACGGGCAGCGGGCCGGTGCCTTTCGCGTTAATAACGAAACCCGAACCCTTAGGATGCAGCGAGCCGCGACATACAGTTCCACGCTCAAACAGCAGCCTGTCTTTGGCGCTCAACGCAAGCTCGTTCACCTCGTCGAGCGAATGCAGCACGTTGCCCGCCGCACCTGCGCGGCAATCGACAACGTAGGTGCGCGCCTGCGCTCTCGCTCGCGGCACTGCAATCGAGAGTACAACAGCAGCAACCAACCAGCGCGCGCATAAGAACATAAA
>CAZZYB010000459.1:2200-3575 GCA_964658125.1 uncultured Acetobacteraceae bacterium
AAGGGATGCTAGCGACTCTCGCTTAGAATCGCCACTCCGCTCACCGGCAGCGCCACGTCGCTCACCTCGCCGCCTCCACCCAGTTCATCCTTCATCGCCTTCGGCAAGTGGATCGTCTGGGCTTTGTCGCTAAAGTTGATCAAGAAATGCACCGCCCCGCCAGGCCCACTGCGGACGCTCGCTTCCACGCCATCTGGGACCACCAGCGAGGCCGGCCTCACGTGAGCATCGGTCAGCAGATGTGCCGTCAACGTCGCTGTCGCTCCATCGTCCAGGATTGTTCCCACGTACGTAATCGACCCGGAGCCAACCTTCCGCGAGATTACCGCCGGTTGTCCGTCCAGCCAGCCGTTAGACTTTCCATAACGCAGCAGCACCTTCGTGTCCGGCGAAGACGTGCTCAACAGTTCCGCCCAGATGCTGGCGTTGCTGTGCAGCATCTCGCCTTCGACTGCAACAGTATCCTTGAGTGCATAAAACTGCTCCACGCGCCCGCCCAGCAACGAAGCCAGCGGCCCGGGCTGACGCTCTGTGAACAGCGCATTCTCGGCGTCCTTCATGCCCGACCTCGTGGTCAGCACAAGATTACCGCCACCGTTGACGTACGCGGTCAAATTTTTCGCGTCCGCATCGGTCAACAGGTTCAATGCCGGCGCTACGACGAGTTTGTACATGGAAAGATCCACGTTCGGCGGAACGACATCGACCGCCTGGGTCGCGCGATGCAGCGGACCGTAATAGCGCGCCATCTCCGCCAGGGGATCGAATTTGTTCGATTGCGGCTGCCATTCCATGGCCCAGCGCGACTCGTAGGAATGCAGCACCGCAACTTGCGACTGCACCTGGGTCCCGCGCAACACCGGTCCAATCTTCTCAAACTCCGCGCCCACCTGCTGCACTTCCGGATACAGCGGGACGGGCGTACCATCCGGACCGACCAGCGTGCCGTGATATTGCTCCTGGCCGTTGAGCGCGCTTCTCCACTGCCAGAAGCTCACTGCATCCGCGCCGTGAGCGACGTCATGCCAGACCAAAGCTCGGATGTCCCCTTTCTTGAGTGACGGATTCACCCCCGACCAATTCACGAAACCCGGCTGAGTCTCCATAATCCAGAAATTCTTTCGCTTGAAGCCCCGCGTCAGATCATGTGCCATCCCATTCCATACCGGATCGACCTTGCCGTCGGGGACGTAGTCGTCCCACGCCGCAAGGTCGAGTACGTCTTCGGTGACGTAGTGGTCGTAATACTGGAAGAAACCCATAGTGTTGGTCGTAATGAACTGCCGCGAATCTGCTCGAGGACGAATCACATTGATCTGGTTCAGTAGGTAGCTCTTCCAGGTGTCGGAAATGAACAGCCGCCAGCACAGAAGCA
>CAZZYB010000460.1:0-3559 GCA_964658125.1 uncultured Acetobacteraceae bacterium
ATCTGCGTGACCTGACCGCTGCCGCTGCACTGCGGACACGTCTGCGACGAGCCCACACTGCCCTGCCCTTTGCACGTGCCGCACTGCTCCTGGCGGGTGATCTCGATGCGCGTGGTGCCGCCGCGGATAGCTGTCCAGAAGTCGACCTCGACCTGGTACTCGAGGTCGGTACCCGGATGAGGACCGCGGGGCGCTGCCTGCTCACCGCGTCCACCGCCAAACATGCCACCGAAGATGTCGCGGAACGACGACCCGAAGCCCGCACCACCCTGCTGTGGAGCGCCCGAGCCGCCGGAGAAATCAAACCCGCCAAAATCAAACGGCACCTCCTGTCCACCCCGCGCCGCACGCGCCCCGCCGCCGCCGTAGCCTCCACGCGCAGCAGCCTCCGCCGCCGCCGGGTCAATGTTGTCCGAGTAGAACCCGAACTGGTCATAGATCTTCCGCTTCTTGTCGTCGCTCAATACGTCATTCGCTTCAGAAATCTCCTTGAACTTCTCTTCCGCCTTCTTGTCCCCCGGATTCACATCCGGATGATGCTTGCGCGCAAGCTTGCGAAACGCCTTCCGAATCTCCTCCGGAGTTGCCGTCTTCTTCACGCCGAGCGTGCCGTAGTAGTCTTTCGTCTGTGTCGCCATCTTGAAACCTTCCTATGCCATCATCGCAATCTTGAGTGAGCCGGTCTTGCGGTCAAGCGGAGCAGGCCTCACCGCTTCATTGATCTTCTTCAACGAGGTGTAGCGCACCAGTTCGAGGTCATAGTCGCTCTGCAATCCCATCCAGAACTCAGCCGACATGTGGAAATAACGCCCTAAACGGAGGGCCGTGTCGGCGGTAATCCCGCGCCGTTCATTCACAATTTCTCCGACTCTCGTCGCAGGAACCCCAATCGCAATGGCCAGAGCATTCGCACTGAGCCCCATCGGTACAAGAAACTCTTCGCGCAGCATCTCGCCCGGATGTATCGGCGGCCGTTGCCGCTTATACCTCGGTTCGGAACTGCTAGTGATCATCGACGATTTCGACTTCGTAGGCATCTCGCTCCTCCCATCGGAAGCAAATTCGGAATTGGTCGTTGATTCGAATACTGTGTTGACCCGAGTGATCGCCTTTGAGCGCCTCGAGCCGATTGCCCGGCGGCGCTGTCAGATCATTCAGGGTCATCGCCCGATTCAAAGCTCTCAGCTTTCGTTCGATGATCTGTTCGATTGCGGCATACTTCCGGCTGTGGGCGCCATGGAATATCCTTTTCGCTTCACGGTCTGCGAAGCTGGCAATCATGTTCTTAATGATATCACGCTGGGCGTTATACGCTTGACGTTACCCCGCCTGGCACACCGGACACCAGAACAAATTCCTTCCCGCAAACCCTTCCATCTTCATCACCGTCGTCCCACAGATAAAACAAGGCCTGCCGTTACGCCGATACACATAGTGCGTCTCCTCTTTCAGCGGCGACCCCTTCTTATGCGGCCGATCCTTCGCCAGCGTCGTCACAATTCGCCGATCCACCATCCCCGCCCGCATCAACGGCCCCGCCTCTTTCCACATCTTTCGCAATACCCCAGGCGCCACGTTAGCACCCGAAGTAAACGGACTCTGCCGCGCCCGAAACAAAAGCTCCGCCCGGTAAATGTTTCCAATCCCCGCAAACACATCCTGCTCCATCAGCAGCACGCCAATCGACTTCCTGCTCTTCGCAATCTTCGCAAACGCGCGCGCGGGATCATCGCCATTCAGCGGATCAGGCCCCAGCCTCCGCCCCAGCGTCTCCCACATCTCCTGCGTATAAATCGAGCAGTCCATCGGCCCCCGCAGCTCCACCCAAGCCACCTGCTCCGCCGCAATGTTCCCCGTCCCATCATCCTCCGAGTACCAGGCATGTCGCTTGCTCACACCCTCAACCACCGGGCGCTTCGCCGCCGCCGCGTTCCACATTCGCAGCCGCAGGGCGCCGCGCACCGGCAGCAGCGGCCCGGAGCCCTCCGTAAAATCCCCCTGCAATCCCAGGTGCACATGCAGAATCCGGTCCCTGCCGAAGTCATACCCCAGGTGTTTCCCTACAGCCTTCACACCCAGCAGCTTGCGTCCATTAATTACGTCGCAATCCACAAACCGCCCCTGCGGCCCATCCACCCTCACCGGCTTCCCCGCAAACGCCGCCGCATGCCGCTCGGCCCAGCGATGAATCTCGTTACCCTCCGGCATCCACTCCTCCACCCTCCGCGCCACCTTCAGCCATCTTCGCGCGTTCTTCCTGCTTGCGCAGCAAACGATTCATGCGCCGCCGCCGCCCACCCGTCTCCAACTCATACCGGTAGTGCTCCAGTATTCGCTCCGGAGTCCACAGCGCCCAGTGGTTCGCATTCTTCGCATGCATGCGTTTCAGTTGTATCTCGTCCATCTCCCGCATCAACTTGCGCAAGTCGCTGTAGTGGTCAGAGTAGCTGCTGTCCGGATCCTCAATCAACAAGCGGAGATCGACATACACCGGCTGCGCCCACTCATAGAACGTGTGCCACACATCGTAAACATCGAGGTGGCCCTTCTTCACCAGCAGTCCCACGTGCTCGTAAAAATCCAGCACCTCAAACGCACTTACCGGCGGATCACTCAAATCCCACGGCACCAACCCCTCAGCATTCACACGATCGTGCGCCAGTTGTTTCCGAGCCATAGCAAACGGCTCACTCAAAAAGAAACTCAACTGCTTCTCAAGATTGCTCACCGACCGATACTTCCGCTCGTTCGCAAGCTGTAGCCCCGCATATCCAATCGCACCGGCGCTCGTCACCACCAGAACCGAGTTCGCGATCGCCTGCACTGCAACCCAGTTCACCATGTCCACACGCCTCTCGCATTCAGATGCAGAAAGAGCCGCGACCCCACCCGGAGTCGCGGCCCAACCCTGCGATCTACGCTCCTAGTTCCAGACGCTGCTAGCCTGAATCGCCTCAACATTAAACATCTGGTCAGGTTCCGCATGGCGCATATTCCGCGCAAACTCTTCCGCCTCTACACGCGTATCGAACAGCGTTCGACTGTACAACTGGCCGGCTCGCATCGCATCGCAGCGCCACACCATCTCCGTTGTCTGTCCCAGGCCGAACATTCCGACCCACTCAAAACCGCCGTGTAACGCCTGGCCGTTCTCGACTCCGTCGCTGTTCATCTCTCCACCTCTTCCCTTATTGGACGCTCAAAGTGCGCCGCAGGGTTCTACTACTAGAACACGTATTCTAAAAACTTGATGCGGTGATTCCTTGGATCATTAACATCGTCCCCCGATGCTCAAAGGAGGAGCCACCGTTCCCGGATAGCTCCCCCTCAAGTACGCACAACAGCATGGATCAGTTCTACAGAAAAGCAACTACAGGCCTTACGTTCAGATAGCGAGTTCGTCTTCGCTCTCTTTACTTATGATCGGCGTCGACATACTCCGCGTCGATAACACCTTCGTCTTTCTTCGGCTCCTCGGCAGTTGCACCCGCCGCACCTTCCGTGGGAGCGCCACTCGCCGCATTCGCCTTATAAAGTGCTTCCGCGAGTTTGTGGCTCG
>CAZZYB010000461.1:0-3553 GCA_964658125.1 uncultured Acetobacteraceae bacterium
CGGCGCCTCGCAGACCGGCGATGCGAACACTTCCTTCTCCTACCCGGTTGTACCTTCCATGGGCGTAATCACCACTTGGACCGGCGGTCCGCCGGTATGGTCCAGCCAGCGCTGCCACCCGAGCCAGCCCGCAACGCAAAGAGCCGCCGTAGCCGCGGCTCCTCCCGTTATCCAATACGTCCGACGGCGTCGCAAGGGCGGCCTCAGGATTGGCCGGTCGACTGCAAGCTCCTGCGGAGTTGGGTTGGATGTTTCTAGCTCTTGTTCCAGGGTAAAGCGAGCGATGGATTCGCTGACGCTGAAACTCAACCGTTCTTCTGTAGGCTTCTGCTCTGCCTGCACCGTGGTGATGGCGACAGCAAAGCGATAGCCGCGCCCAGGAACGGTTTCGATGATCTTCACTCCAGAGCCGTGCCGGGAGAGCGCCTTGCGGAGCAGGAAGATGTGCTGGGTCAGATTGCTCTCTTCGATGAACTGCTCTGGCCAGAGTGCCTGTAGCAGTTCATCCTTGCCCACCACCCGCTCTCGGTGATCGATCAGGTAGAGAAGGAGGTCAAAGGTCTTCCGATTGAGTTGCAGAGGTTCGTCTCGCCAGCTCAATTGCCACCTGGCGCGATGAATTTCATACTCTTCAAATTTGACTAAATCATTCGCAATAAGGGACATGGGCCGATTGAGCTTGAATTGAGAAGGCATTGATCTGAACTTGAGGACGCCGTTTCGATCGCCGTGGGAGAACTGGTCGTGCCGAGGAAAGTGGAATCCGAACGATAGGTATTCAGACGAGCACAGTATAGCAATTCTGACTTCCGACATCGGAAACGATAGTCCCGGTCCATCACGCTCCGCCAAGGACGACATGAAAATCACGAAGCGGCTCACGATCGAGTTCCAGCATCGCGAAGTTACCCTCTCGGTCGCGGGCGCGACGCTCCACGTTCAGGAGAGCGAATCGGACGCCATGCACGCACCGGCGTTCTGTTCCACATGCGGAGGTCCCTGGATCGCCATCGCTCGGGGTGTGGAGGGAGAGACGCCTGCCCACATAGAACGCATCCGCGACGCGCTCCATCAAGCCGGCCTGCACCTGCAAGTCTCCCCAGCGGGTCAACTGCGGATCTGCCAAAGATCATTCGAAGCAATCAAGGAGAAGCTTTAATGTTCCCTACTGATACGTCCTCTAGAACCCCCAGTCTCCTGCGGCTAACCGCGCCTTTCTTTGTCGCTTTGATCGCTTTTTTCGCAGTCAAATCCGCGAACGCTCAGGGACCCAACATCACCTACACGGTGAAAACCAATATCCACCACGGTCTCAGCTTTGCCACCGGTACCGCCGCCGACTCCTCCGGCAACATCTTTGTCGCAGACATTGGGGCTTCTGCACTCTATAAAGAGAGCCCTAATCCGGACGGCAGTTACACCCAAACCACCATCGCTACCAGTGCGGGTACTCCTTGCGCCGTCGCCATCGATTCTTCCAACAATCTCTACGTCGCCGACGGGGCTCACACCGTCTATAAGGAGACCCTCTCTAGCGGCAGCTATACCGAAAGTACGGTCGCCAACAACTTCACCGGAGCCTACAGGGTCGCCGTTGACGCCGCCGGAAACGTCTACGTCCTGGATGCGGGCACCGGGACCGTTTACCTCGAGAAGTTCTCTGGGGGCAGTTACACCCCGAGCACCGTCGCCGCAGGGCTGAACGTCCCCAACGACGGTTCCGGCTCCGGCGGCATCGCCATGGACAGCGCTGGGAATGTCTATATCGCCGACTACGGCAACCGTCGCGTCTTGAAGGAGACCCCCAGCGGCGGCTCCTACACCCAGAGCATCGTCTTGGATAGCACAACCTACCAGGACAACGGCACAATCGTGTCCCCGCAGGGCATTGCCGTGGATACCGCGGGTGCTGTCATCATCGCGAATGAAAACTACGGAATCTTCAAGTCCGTTCCGAATGGTACCACCTACACCACGGCGCCATTGGTCTTAGCCAATGCTTCCACCACCATTGCCGGGGTCGGCGCGAGCATCGACTCCAATGGCAATCTCTACATCGCCGATCTCGGCACCATCTACGTGAACTCCGCGAACGAGCTTGCCGAGTCCTCCAGCGCGATCAACTTCGGATCCCTCGACGCGGGCACGACGGCTCCGGCCCAGACCGCGACCTTCACCTTCGATGTCGGCGGAACCCTCGCTGCGACTCCTTGGGCCGTCTCCACGCAGGGGGATCTTACCCTCGATTTCCAGGCCGCCGCCACCCAGGCCGCGAACGTCTGCGTCACCGGAAAGACCTATAACGCAGGGGACACGTGCACCGTCAGCGCCGTCTTCACACCCACCCGCCCCGGCGTACGCTACGGAGCCATCGCTCTCTTCGCCCCCTCCGGAACCCCCATCGCCACCAGCTTTGTGCAGGGCATCGGCCTGAGCGCACAGGTCAGCTTTTCGCCCGGCGCTGTCAACACCAGCTTGGGGCAAACCTTCGGTGTCTCCGTGACCGTCGACTCAAGCAACAACGTACTTTACAGCCAGATCAACGCCGGCTTCGTCCTGCAAAGTCCCACGAATACACACCCGATCGACATCGTCACCCCAACTTTTATGACCGGCTTCACCGGATCCAATGGCTATTCGTCGAGTTCCGACACGATTTTCGCCAATGGCTATGCCGTCGACGGGGCGGGCAATATCATCTTCGCGGATGGCTTCAAATCGAACAACTCCACGCCGGGAGCGACCAGCTTCTCGGCATACGATGTGAATCCGAACCTCGCCGTTACGCAGGCAGGCACCGCGCCTGTCTCCGCGACCAACTATGGCAACGCCTTTCTCGCCAGCGTTCCGTTTCCCTCCACCACGGCGACTCGGCCCATGAACAACCGCCCAGCCGTCGACGGTGCCGGAAACCTGTACTTCGCGGACGATAGCGGGATTCTGGAGGAGCAATACATTCATGGCGCTTACAACAAGCTGCTGGTTGTAGCCACGGGCCTCAATAATCCCAGCGATGTGGTCGTCGACGGCGCCGGTGCGGTCTATGCCGCCGATACCGGCAACAATCGCATCGTCAAGCAGACCCCCAACGGAGACGGCACCTACACTCAATCCATCGTGGACAGCGGATTCGCGACTCCGCCCGAAGGACTTGCCATCGACCGGATCGGCAATCTCTATGTCTCGCTCTTCAATAGCTTTGCGGCGACCAACGTCCCGTTCCTTGTGAAGGAGACGCTTGCGAACAATACCTATACCCGGAGCAACCTCGCGATTTCCGGCTCGGAGGGCGTTGACGTCGACGGCGCGGGCAACGTCGTAGCTGGCGTCCCCGCGTCGAGTTCTAGTACGTTTATGTCTCTGGTCGAGCGGCTGGACGTGGCGACGCCTCCCTCCTTGATTTTTTCGCAGACGGCCGTCGGGAGCACCAGCGCCGACAGCCCCAGAACGGTGACCGTCGTCAACAACGGCAACGCGCCGCTCAACTTCGACGCGAATCCTGCCATCACCTCCGGCTTCACCCTGTCTCCGGGCTCCACCTGCTCACAGTCTG
>CAZZYB010000462.1:0-3551 GCA_964658125.1 uncultured Acetobacteraceae bacterium
CGACGACGTGGGCTCCGGCGGCGGCGAGGATGGCGCCGTGGTGGTAGCCGAGGAGGCCGGCTCCTCCGGTGACGATGGCTACGCGGCCGGTGAGGTCGAAGAGGGTGTGCGCGCGGGAGTTTACGAAGGCCATTTTAGTGCGAGGCTTCCTGGGTCGCGGTGGCGGCTCGGGATTGATCCAACGTGCCGTCAAGCCACTGCTGGCGCTCTTCGGTGAAGTTGCCTTCGTGGGGGCCGTAGACCCGCAAGAAACGCATGAGGCCTCGCATGCCGAGTTCGCGCTGAATCAGTCTGAAGATTTCAGCTTGAAATGCGACATCGTCGAGCTGTTCGACCTGCTCAAGAACTTCTGCTGGCGCCATGGCTCACCTCTAGATTCCATTCTATCGGACTGATGACTTTTACCTTTGGTGATCCTGTGCCACGCTCTGCGCGGCGCAGGAAGCGGTCGTCGCTCGTAATGAGGTAGTCGGCGTTGCAGGCTTCGGCTGCAGCCAGATGTCTTGCGTCATTGAAACCATAAGCCATCTGATGAAGGTTCTCCGCACGAATCCGGCAGGTGTCGTCCATCGTAATGGTGGTTGCGAGTCGGAGCAACGACAACGAATAATAACGTACGCGTTCTCGTGGATTCTGCCTGATTTCGTCTTCAAGCACCTGACTGGCGAACCAGCTGACGCTGCCATCGTCGATCAGGGTGAAGACTTGCTCGATGATTTCCGCCTCCTGGCGAACTCGTTCCGAGCTGCGGTCGTCAAAGAGCCTGCCGAGAGCGCAAGAATCGAGATAGATTCGCATATCTGGAGACTACAGTGTGCGGGTCTGGCCGCCGTCCATGATGTAGGTGCCGCCGGTGCTGAAGGCTGCTGCGGGGGAGCAGAGGTAGGCGGCTAGCGAGGCGATTTCTTCGGGGGTGCCGAAGCGGTTCTGGGGGACCTCGGTGTGGAGCATCTGCTCGACGGCTTCGCGGCGGTTGGTGAGGTGGCGCTCCCAGGAGCCGCCGGGGAAGAAGATGTTGCCGGGGCAGATGGTGTTGACGCGGATGTTGTCTTTGGCGACCTCGCGGGAGAGGTTCTTGGCGTAGTTGTTTAGCGCGGCCTTCGCGGCGGAGTACGGCAGTGGCGCGGGGGTGGCTTCTACGGCGACGATCGAGGAGATGTAGAGGATGCTGCCGGAGCGTTGCGCCTTCTGAGAAGCGAGGTGCGGGAGGACGGCTTCGGTCAGGCGCACGGAGGCGAAGAAGTTGAGGTTGAAGAGGCGCGTCCAGTCGTCGGCGGGTGGGAGCGGGCCAGGGGTTCCGGCGCCGGTGCCGAGGTTGGCGATGAGGTGGTCGATGCGGCCAAAGTGGGAGAGGGTGCGGTGGTAGGCGGCGGCGATGGTGGCGGGGTCGGAGAAGTCGCCTGCGATGGGGAGGATGCGCTCGTAGTTCTCGGCGGTGGCAAGGTTGGCGGTGGTGCGCTCGAGGGAGTCTTCGTTGCGGCCGGTGAGGACGATGCGTGCGCCTTCGGCGAGGAGGGTGGCGGCGATGGCTCGGCCGATGCCACGGGAGGAGCCGGCGATGAAGGCGACCTGGTCGGTGAGTTGGAGATCCATAGCTAGACCGCCGTCCAGCCGCCGTCGACGATGAGGTTCTGGCCGGTGACATAAGTGCTGGCGTCGGAGGCAAGAAACAGGAGGGCGCCGCAGAGTTCGATGGGGCGGCCGATGCGGTTGAGGACTGTGTAGCCCTTGAGGCGCTGGACGAAGGGGGAGTCTTCGGAGACGGAGTTTTGGCCGGCGGTGTCTTCGGTGTTGGAAAAGGGGCCGGGGGAGATGCAGTTGGCGCGGACACCGTCGCGGCCCCAGAAGCTGGCGGTGTAGCGGGTGAAGGCGGCGAGTGCGGCCTTCGAAGCGGAGTAGCCGGGAGGGTTGAGCGAGGGCGTGCCTTCGTAGAGCTGCGGGCGCGGGGCGACCGTGGCGTACATGGTCGCGATGTTGATGATCGAGCCGCGTTGCTGTTGTTTCATGCGGACGCCGAGGCGCTGCGTGGTTTGGACGGCCCAAAAGACTCCGCCCTGGAGGTTGCGCTGCCACTGGTCGAAGGTGGAGTTTTCTAGCGAGCCTTCGGGGACGTTGAAGCCGGTGGCGGAGCCTAGTTCGTGGGCGTTGTTGATGAGGATGTCGATGGAGCTTTCTTCGGCGGCTATCTTGTCGCAGAGTGTGTCGAGGGATTCGCGGTCGTACATGTCGATTTGCTCGACGGCGATTTTGTCGGCGCCAAACTGGTTGGCCCAGGTGACGGCTTCCTGCTGGAGGCGGTCGCTGCGGCCGAGGGCTACGACGCGTGCGCCGTTTGAGAGCAGCGCGAGGGCGAAGGTACGGCCGAGGAAGCCGGAGGCTCCGGTGAGGACGGCGGTGCGGCCTTCGAGGGAAAAGAGAGCGTTGCGTTCGAGGTCGGCGGGGGTGAGGGGCATGGCAAGTTTCCTGCGATTAGAAACCGAGTTCGCTGTGAGTGCCAAGACGAACCAACTCGAGCAGGTCTGGCTTTGATTTGCGGTAGACCAAGACGAGATCCGGCTTGATGTGGCAGTCGCGGTAGCCTTCCCATTCTCCGCTGAGTGGATGATCTTCCAGCCGTGGCGGGAGAGGTTGGTCCATCGCAAGCGACACGATGGCGGCTGGCAATTCTGTCTGCACGGCTAACCGATATCTTCCTTTTAGTTCACGCTTATAGTCTCGGCGGAAGCGCGATGCGCGATCAATCGTCCGCATTTAAGTCAGCCATCAGATCCTCCACCGAATGAAAGGATTTTCCTTCCCCGCGATCAAGTTCAGCCATGGCTTCCAACGTTTCGGCGTTTGGCGATAGTAGATCGAGAGGAACGTGCTTCTCCTTCACCGTGCGTATGACGAGACGGCGGAAAGCGTCCGAGAGCGTAAGCCCCGACTCCGCAAAGATCGCCTCGGCTTCGTGCGCCATAGCGTCATCGAGGTAGGGAATAGTGATTGAGTTTGCGCTCATTCGTTCCTCCAGACTCTAGTGTAAACCTCTAGCAGTATCGCTTGAGGAAGGCTAGTTGTTCGCGAATGAAATTGACTTCATCGTTGTCGGCTCCGCGCGCGACCTGCAGGGTGAGGCCGCCGGCGTATTGGATGCGGCGGATGCCTTCAAACACGTTGTCGAAGTCCGCGGAGCCGGTGCCGAGAGGGCGGGTTTCGATGCCGCCTTCTGGTTTGCGGTAGCGGTCCTTGATGTGGATGGAGCCTATGCGATGACCGTAGGCGGCGAACTCTTCGGTGGCGATGTAGCCGAGGCCGGAGCTGTTGCCGGAGTCCCAGTTGACCTTGAGGTTGGGGTCGGGGATGCGGTCGAGGAAGGCGGCGAATTCTTCGGGGCCAAAGTCGGCTTCGAGGTGGAGCTCGACGTGGTGCGCGGCGGCGATGGGGAGGGCGCGTTTGAGGATGGCAAGGACGGTTTGCTTTTCGTACTCGCCGTTGATCTTTGAGTTGTCGACGAAGGGGAGAACGATGCGATTGGCGCCGATGCGGGCGGTGAGGGGGATGAGGTCGTG
>CAZZYB010000463.1:0-3544 GCA_964658125.1 uncultured Acetobacteraceae bacterium
CGGAGGCGAGGAAGTACTCGCCTTCACCGATGCCGAGGACGATGGGGGGGCCCATGCGGGCGGCGACCATCTTGTTGGGCTCGGTGGCGGAGAGGACGCCGATGGCGTAGGCGCCGGTGAGGCGCTTGACGGCTCGGCGGACGGCTTCTTCGAGGGAGATGACGCGGGTGGCGCCGGTGGGGGTTTCGAGGACGGCCTGCGACTCGTTGGTGTCGGCGGCGTCGGTCTGGACGGGGTGGGTGGGGTCGTGGGGGACGAAGTTGTTGATGCCGAGGGACTCGGAGACCTGGCCGTTGGTGGTGATGGTGGTGGTGGGGACCGAGGGGAGAGCGTCGGCGTGGCCGGCTACGGCTAGTTCGAACTCGTCCTGAATGACGTGGGCGATGATCTCGGTGTCGGTTTCGGAGACGAACTTGTGGCCCTTGGCGATGAGGGCGTTCTTGAGCTGGAGGTAGTTTTCGACGATGCCGTTGTGCACGACGACGAGGGTTCCGGTGCCGTCGCGGTGGGGGTGGGCGTTTTCTTCGGTGGGACGGCCGTGGGTGGCCCAACGGGTGTGTCCGATGCCGAAGGTGCCCGTGACGGGGTTGGCGGCGAGGACTTCGGCGAGGTTGCGGAGCTTGCCGGGGGCGCGGCGGAGCTGGAGCTGGGCTGGTTTGCCGTTGAGGGCGGGGCCGCCGGCTACGGCTATGCCGGCGCTGTCGTAGCCGCGGTACTCGAGGCGGGCAAGGCCTTCCATGATGACAGGGACGACTGACTTAGGACCGATGTATCCGACAATTCCGCACATAGGTACGAGTGTAGCTGGGGATGCCGGTTGCGCGGATGACACGGTTGAGGGATATCGGGAATGTTCGCGGGTCGGGGACAGGTTTGGCGACCTGTTTGACAGGTGTTAACTGAAGCCGCAATAATGCGAAGCGGTTGCCGGTTCGTTCCATTCGGCGTGCCTGGGCCTCCGCCACGTGCCTTTCGACGCCGTGAGCGAGCCGAGACATCCGCTTAAAGTCCGGGGACGGATTGGCATCTCAGCAACACAAGCCCGGCGCATGACAGACCGGTAAACCGATCACAATTGAAGGAGCAGTTGGGCTATGCAACAGATTTATGGAGCAGCCAGGAGTACGTTGGCGCTGATCGCGGTACTGTTTTTATTTTCAGGAGCTGTCAGTGCACAGGAATTTCGCGCCACGGTGAGCGGCGCGGTGACGGATCCTACCGGAGCGCAGGTGCCCGGTGCCAACATTACGGTTCGCGAAACGCGGACAGGGACAGTCAACAGGACGGTGAGCGATAGCGCGGGGCAATACACGATTCCCTTCCTGCAGCCGGGCGAGTACCAGATCACGGTCGACGCTCCGGGGTTCAAGACGGCGGAGCGGAGCGCGGTGACGCTGCAGTCGAGCGAGCACCCGATCATCAACTTTCCACTGCAACTGGGCGCGACGGGCGAGACGGTGAATGTGACGTCCGATGCGCCGCTGGTGGACCAGGCGAATGCGTCCGTCGGGCAGGTGATTACGACCGCGCAGGTGGAAGACCTTCCGCTGAGCGGACGTACGCCGGCGATGCTGACGCAGCTTTCTATCGGCGTGATTTCGACAGCGCAGCCGGGACAGGTGCATCCGTTTGACAACAATGCGGCGAACTCTTGGTCGATTGGCGGAACGCCGAAGCAGACCAGCGAAATTTTGCTGGATGGAGCGCCGGATACGATCTGGTCGGGCAGCCTGGCGTATAGCCCGACGCAGGATTCGGTGCAGGAAGTTTCGGTGCGGGCGTTCGATACGGATGCGAGCTTTGGACATACGCTGGGCGGCGTGATCAACCAGACTACGAAGTCCGGAACCAATGGGCTGCATGGGTCGCTGTACGAGTTTGGGCAGATTTCGAACCTGGGCGCGAACAGCTTCTTCAACAAGAACAAGGCAGTGCCGACGGCTCGGCCGGTGACTCACTTCAACCAGTATGGATTGACGGTGGGCGGGCCGGTGTTTGTGCCTAAGGTGTTCAATGGGCGCGACAAGCTGTTCTTCTTTTTTGCATGGGAAGGTCTGAAGGACTCGCAGCCGCTGACTGACCTGGCGACGGTTCCGACGACGGCTGAGCGTGCGGGGGACTTCTCGGCGTTGCTGGCGGCGGGCTGCCCGACGGGTTTGAACAATGACCCCACGAAGGCTGCGGCGGTCTGCAATGCGAACCCTACAGCTGGCAGCGCTTTTGCGAAGCCTTATGCTGATCCGAACCAGTTGTATAACCCGTACACCGCCGTTCTTTCGGGTAGCAGCGTGGTGCGGTCACCGATTCTGAATAATAACCTGCTGAACGTGGGGACAGCGTTCAGCCCGGTGGCGTTGAAGCTGCTGCAGTTGCTGCCGGCGGCCAACACGACGGGAAACGCAACCGGCCTAAACAACTACATCAACAACGCGCCTTCGACCGACAACTACAACAACGAGTTCGGTCGGGTTGACTGGAACATGAGCTCGCGCAGTCACCTGTTTATGGATATCCGGCACAACATCCTGGACCAGGTGAAGAACAACTACTTTGGCAATGGAACGACCGGAAGCACGCTGCATCGCGAGAACTGGGGGACGGCGCTGGATGAGGTGTTCACGCTGAATCCGACGACCGTGATGGACGTGCGTGCGAACTGGACGTTCTTTGACGAGTCGCATGGTGTGCCGAGCCCGGGTTATAGTCCGGCGGACTTTGGTCTGCCAACGTCGCTCGCCAGCAACAGCCAGTTTGTGCAACTGCCGACGATCACGTTTGCGACTTCGGGCACAAGCTGCGGAAACCAGAACAGCTTTCAATGCCTGGGCAGCACGGGTTCGAGCCTGACGCCTTCGACGAGCTACCAGTTGTTTGGAGATGTAGTGAAGGTGCTGAAGCGGAACACGCTGAAGGTCGGCATCGATGCGCGGCAGTACCGGGTGAGCGTGGAGAACTATGGAGCGTCCTCGGGCAACTTCACTTTTGCGGATACGTACTTCCGTCCGACCAGCGGCGCGGCGGCGATCGGGTTTGGCGGCGACCTGGCGAGCTTCCTGCTGGGCCTGCCGACGAGCGTTACGTATGACCAGGCGGCTCGCGCGGACTACAAGTCGTACTACTATGGTGCGTTCATCCAGGATGACTTCCATGTAAGCGATCAACTGACGCTGAACCTGGGCGTTCGATTCGACAAGGACACACCGTACGGTGAGAAGTTTGGGCGGACTGTAAGTGGCTTTGACCCGACTGCGACGAATGCGGTGACTGCGGCGGGAGCGGCGAACTATGGGGCTCATCCGACGTCGGTGCTGGCGGCGAATGGCTTCAACAAGCGCGGTGGTCTGACGTATCCCTCGGGCAACGGAGGAGCGCCGTACCAGGTGAATACGAACATGATCAGCCCGCGATTTGGGTTCTCGCTGAGCCCGGCGGCGCTGCATGGAAAGACGGTTTTCCGCGGCGGCTTTGGGTTGTTCGTTACACCGGCTAATCTCGCTAATCTGAACGGCGTGGGGACGTACTCTTCCACGGCGATTACGGACCA
>CAZZYB010000464.1:0-286 GCA_964658125.1 uncultured Acetobacteraceae bacterium
TAGGGCAGGGGCAAGAGCAGACACAGATTCCCTTCGGGAATGACAAACAACGGGAATGACAAATAAGAAGTTGGCGAGGTCAGGCTGTGGCGATTAGGAAGATTAGTTCGAAGACTACTACTACAGAGTCGCTGCTGGGGTTGCTGAGCATGCGGGCGATGTCGGGGTATGAGATTCGGCAGTTGATTGAGGAGTCGATTGGGAACTTTTGGACGGAGAGTTATGGGCAGATTTATCCGGCGCTGAAGAAGATGGTCGCGGAGGGGTTGGCGGAGGTGAAGGAAGA
>CAZZYB010000464.1:296-3537 GCA_964658125.1 uncultured Acetobacteraceae bacterium
AGGGGCGGCCGCTGAAGAAGGTTTATACGCTGACCGACCGAGGGCAGGGGCGGTTGCGGGAGTGGCTGGCGCTGCCGGCGGTGAGGCAGGTCCCACGGAATGAGTTGTTGCTGAAGATGTTCTTTGGGGCGCAGGCGGAAGTGGCGGTGCTGCGGGAGAACGTGGAGGCTCGACGGGCGACGCTGGTTGCGGATTTGAAGAGGTATGAAGCGGCGGCGAAGGGCATTGTTGAGAAGCATGCGGGGAATCCGGGACAACGGTTCTGGTTGATGACGGCGAGGTATGGGATCGCCGAAGCGAAGGCGCTGGTTAACTGGTGCGACGAATGTCTGGAGGAGCTGCAATGAATCATCATGACTGGCCCTTGTGGATGAAGGTGTTTCTCGGGGTGCATATTGCGTTTGGGTTTGGTTCGTTTCTGCTGGCGCCGGTGGCGCTGGCTACGGCGAAGGGCGGCAAGCAGCATAAGCGCTGGGGGATGGTTTATCTGTGGTGCATGGGTGGCGTCGCGGCGACGGCGCTGCCGATGGCGATTTATCTGCCGGTGTTGTTCCTGGCGCTGGTCGCGGTGTTTAGCTTCTATGCGGCGTTTTCGGGGTATCGCGTGCTGCGATTGAAGGACCTGGCGAGGGGTGGGAGCGCCAAGCCGATTGACTGGTTTGCGGGGCTTGTGACGTTTATTTCGAGCGCGGTGCTGGCGCTGCTGGGGGCGTTCAAACCGGCCGCGGTGCAGGGGTTTGGGATTGTTTCGATTGTATTTGGGCTGATCGGGATGCGGCTGGCTTTCTCGCAGTTGAAGAGCTTTATATGGAAGCCGAAGACGAAGATGTTCTGGTGGTACACGCACCTGGGGAATTTTATTGGGAGTTATATTGCGGCCTGGTCGGCGTTTAGTGCGGTGACGCTTAGTCAGTACTTTGGGAATGCGTGGTATGTGTGGCTGTGGCCAACGATTCTGGGGGTTCCGGCGATTGTTTTGACTAGCGGGTATTACAAGCGGAAGTTTGCGCCGAAGGCTGTGGTAGTGGCTGGAGCATGAAGCAGATCCTCCGCTACGCGAAGGATGACAAGTTGGAGCGGTTGAGGTATCCCACCCATTGCATGAAGCCGCGATGAATGGGGCACCCCGGCGGTGGTGGTTAGTTAGCGGGACCGGCGAGTAATTCTGCGGCGCTTTGATGGATGGTGGGGACTGTGTTGCTGCTTTGGAGGATCATCCAGCGGGCGCCTGTTTTCTTCCAGATCATGCAGAAGCGGACGGGGACGGCGGGGCGGGGGCCGAGTTTGAAGTCGGCGTTGAAGAAGATGGATGTGATGCTGCCTGAGGAGGTGGTGGAGACGTCGCGCATGGGGCCTATGCTGGCTGCGCCTTGCCAGAGCTGGGTGTCGAGTTTGAGCATGGTGCGCGCGCCGTCCGGGCCGTGGAAGATTTCTGCGAGGTCGCTGCCGTAGATGACTGTGTCCTGGTCGATGGCGTTGAGGACTGTGGCGGCGTCGCTGCGAGCGTAGGCGTCCAGGAAGGCGCGGGTGCGGGCTTCGGTCGCGGCGTCTGGTGGTGCCTGGGCGGGCGAGGATGCTGCTGACGACACGAGGAGCAGGGCGAGCCACGGCAGGGGATTGCGCATGGCGCACTGTACGCACGGGCGGGGGTGGCGGTTCCTTCAGGCCTCGGCGTCGCGTTGGCGATTGAGGCGGACGCCGACGTTGCGGGAGGTTCGGTAGAGCTTGTAGAAGGCGATGCCGGCGAAGAGCAGGATGAAGGTCCAGAGGGCGATGAGGATGGCGGTTCCCCAGCGCGCCGTGAAGTGAGACCACAGTTGCAGCACACCGTGTCCGTAGCGGACTCCTAGCCAGGCGGCAATCGCGTGGCGCGCGAAGCGGCTGGCGGTGAAGGCGAGCATGAAGCGCTTGCGGCTCATGTGGAGCGCACCCGCAGCGAGTACGAAGGGCGAGAGCGGCATGGGGGGCGGCAGGATGGCGGGCAGAGCGACGGCGACGAAGGCGTGCGACTGCATCCAGCGGGTTACCGGCTTGAGGAAACGTTCGGGGACGTGGGATTCAAGGAAGGCCATGCCTCCGGCCTGGCCGACCATGTGGGAGAAGAGGCCGCCGAGTGCGGAGCCGGCTGTGGCTATCAGGACGAGAAGGATGACGTTGGCATGGCGCGCGGCGAAGAGCACGATCATGATGTCCGTTACGCCGGGGATGGGGAGAGGGACGAAAGACGAATCGACGATGGAGACGAGGAAGAGACCGGCGAGGCCCAGGCCGAGGAAGAAGTGCACCAAGCGTGAGGCCGCGAAGAGGGTGAGGAGGGCGGCGGGGTGGGGAATCTGGAGCATTTGTAATGGGGTTTGGATTAGAGTTTCGAGTTTCGAGTTGTGAGCTTCGAGTTCTCTTCGAGGTAGACGGCTATAGCATTCGCAAAGTTTGCAGGGGTGGGAGAAGGTTGATTTCCGCGGCGAGGGAGCGGAAGAGGTGGATGGATTCCAGACAGGCGGTGTCGAGGGTGTAGTGGATGTTTTGGGTGAGGTAGGTGCGGATGGTTTGGGGGGAGATGGCGAGGCGTGGGGTCCACTCTTGTACAAGCTGGTCGATGTGGGCGAGGCCGTTTTCGCGGGAGGTGTTGAGGTCAGTGATGAGCTGTTGGGGGGTGATGGTGGTGAGGGATTCGGGGCGGACTGCCCAGACGGCTGCGACCCAGGGAAGGCCGGTGTGACGGCGCCAGAAGGCTGCTAGATCCAGCCAGAGGAGGGGCGTTGTGGAGGCGGCTTCGATCTGCGTGCGGTGTTCGCGGGCGAGGAGGGCGGGGTCGCCGATGAGGAGTGCGGCGTCGGCGGTGGCGAGCATGGCGGCGGGGTCGGCGGGGTGCTCGGTGATGGCGGGGTGGGTTTTTAGGAAGTGCTGGAAGAGGATTTGGGCGTAGGCTTGCGAGCTGCGCGAGGCGGCGTCGGCGGCTAACGTGCGGACTTGCTTGAGAGCTGCGGTTTCGTCGAGATGGTGGGGGTTTTTGACGAGGAGGAGGATGCTGCGGACTTCGGTGAGCGAGGCGATGGTGCAGCCGGGGACGATGGCGAGGTCGGGCGTGAGGCCGGCGATGGGGATGAGGCCGAGGTCGGCGGTGTTGGCGTGGAGCTCGGCGGCGCAGTTGGCGGGGGTGGTGTAGTGGATGGCGTAGCGCGTGGCTAGGGCTTGCGCGCGGGGTGGGTGCTCGAAGTCGTAGAGGAGCGGGGCGGGGTTG
>CAZZYB010000465.1:0-3533 GCA_964658125.1 uncultured Acetobacteraceae bacterium
GGAGCAAGGGCTGGCGGCTTACTCGGCTGAAGTGCGCGGGGCGAAGCGGCATGCGGATTATTTGATTGAGCGCGCGCGGATTCTGTTTCCCGGGCAGACGCCCGAGGCTAAGGTGAAGGCGGTGAATTTTCTGCTGCCGCATATACGGCGGCTGCCGAATGCGATTCAGCGGGATGAGTTTGCGAATAATGCGGCGCAGGCTCTGGGGATCGATTCGGCGTTGATGCGTCAGGAGCTGAAGCATGCGGCGGCACAGAGGCTGGAGAGTGTACGGGCTCCGCAGGCTACAGCGTTGAGTGAGTTGGAGAGGGTTTTGCTGCGGGCGCTGGTGCTACCCGATGCGGATGCCGGGCGCGAGCTTGCGGCGAGTGAGCTGGGGGCACATCCGGAGTGGTATGCGGGGCTGCCTACGGCGGCTTTGATGGAGGTGCTGGCGAATGCGTCCGCTCCGGATAATCCGATGGACGCCGCGCCGGATGCGGGGTCGCGGAGTCTATTGGCGATTGCGCTGCATGAGCCGGGCGATGAGTCTCGCGATGCTTTGGTGGTGCAGGTGCGGGATGCGTTGTCCACGCTGCATCGGCGGAGTCTGGAACGGCGGCAGAGGGAGTTGCGGGGCGCGATCGCGGCGGCGGATCGCGCTGGGGATGATGGATTGCTGCGGACGTTGATGGGGGAAAAGGTTGCCGTGGATCGGGCGCTGCGGGAGTTGTGAGGGTACGGTTTGGCAGGTGCTTAGAGATGTTGAGCGTATAGATTGAGGTGTGTTGGTTAGGGCGTGCGAAAATTGAGGGTGCCCTTGATTCTCGATATGCGTCATGGATAACGCCACGCGGAAGCGGTTGACGCTGGGGTTTATTTCGAACTGGATAAGCCGGGCTGCGGGTGCGCTGATTCAGTTGGTGCAGGTGCCGGTGTTTCTGCACTTCTGGAGTAAGCCGGTTTATGGCGAGTGGCTGATTGTAACGTCGGTGCCGGCGTGGCTTAGCCTGTCGAACATTGGGTTTGGGTCTGTCGCCAGCAACGACATGACGATGCTAATGGGGCGCGACGATAAACAGTCGGCGCTTAGAGTTTTTCAGAGCTGCTGGTGGTTCATCGCGCTGGTGTGCGCGGGAACGATGCTGGTGTTCTCGCTTGTGCTGGTGTTTTTGCCGGTGGCGTCGTGGTTGAACATCAGTGCTATTTCTGCTTCCGACACGCGATGGATGCTGTTTGCGTTAGGGCTGGCGGTACTGTTCGGCCAGCTTGAGCAGTTGATGGGTGCGGCGTTTACGTGTGTCGGGAAGTATCCGTTTGGGCAGCTGGTTCGGAGCTGCATTACGCTGGCGACGTTTGTGGCGATGATTGTGCCGGTGATGCTGGGGCATGGGCCGAAGGCGGCGGCGATCTCGTATGCGCTGTCGAATATTGTGGGGACGCTGGTGTTTGGGATCATGGCGCGACGGGATGTGCCGTGGATACGGTTTGGGTGGCGGTATGCGCGGTGGGCGGAGATTCAGCGGATGACGCGGCCGGCGTTTGCGTTCATGGCGTTTCCGCTCGGCCAGGCGCTGAACCTGCAGGGAACGCTGCTGGCTGTGGGGTATGCGCTGGGGCCGAACGATGTGGTGGTCTTCGGGACTGCGCGGACGGTTTCGCGAGTGGCGCTGCAGATGGTGCAGCTGGTGAATCAGACGTTCTGGCCGGAGTTGGGAGCGGCGTTTGGTGCGGGCAAGATTGAGCTGGTGCGGACGCTGCATCGCAGGGCGTGCCAGATGGCGCTGCTGATCGGGATGACGCTGATTGCGTTCATGGCCACGGTGGGGCCGTGGTTCCTGACGCACTGGACGCTGCATAAGCTGCCGCCTAGTCCGGGGCTGCTGTTTGTGTTGATGGTGAGCGTGTTTTTCTATGCGGGGTGGTCGACGAGTTCGACGCTGCTGCAGGCGATCAACAAGCATCAGACGCTGGCGGGTTATTACATTTTCGGGACCGGTCTTACGGTGGTGGTGACGTACCTGGCGGCGCGGTACTCGGGGTTGATGGCTGCCGCGGCTTCGCTGATTCTTTCCGACCTGATCATGAATATGTATGTGCTGCCGGCGTCGCTGAAGCTGGCTCACGATACGTGGAGCGGATTCCTGGGGGCGATGTTTGAGTATCCTCAGGCGTTGCGGCCCGCTCGTTTGTGGCGGCGGATTCGTAGGACGCCGGAGATGCCGGGCGATCATGGCCAGATGGAAATATAGCGCGTCCAGCGAGGCGCCTACACCGTATTCTTTAGTGACACTTCATTGATGAGGACTTTCATGCTCCGTGGTTTGCGTATTGCCGTTGCTCTCTCTATTTGTTCGCCTTTCGTTGCTTCCGCGCAGCGTGTCATGACGGCTGAGGATTATGCGCATGCTGAACGGTGGATGAGTTACAACATGACGGGGCTGGTGCAGCATACAGTTTCGGGTGTGCAGTTTCTGCCGGATGGGCGAGTGTTTTATCGTGACCCCGGCAAGGATGGCACGGTGTATATGCTCGCTGATCCAGCGCATGGGACGTCGGCTCCGGCGTTCGAGAATGAGAAGCTGGCGGCGGCGCTGCGCGATGCTTCCAAGCGTGCGTTTGATGGCAAGCATTTGAGCCTGGGGCGGTATACGCCGGACGCTAGCGGCTTCACGATTGTGACGGGCGCGGGGCAGTTTCATTGCGACATGACGGCCAGCCATTGTGAAGCGGTTTCGGAGGCGAATGCACGTCCCGTGCAGCCAGCTACCGGGCGGAGTACGGTGAAGCCGGGTGAGCCGACTGCTCCTGCGGCTGTGGCTCCGGTGAGGGCGCGGGGCGGACGGACGAAGGCTCCGTTCGATGCTTCGCCGGATAAGAAGTATGCCGTATTTATTCGCGACTACAACTTGTGGGTTCGCACAAATGCGACCGGTGAAGAGAGGCAACTGACCAATGACGGCGTGAAGGATTATGGGTACGCCACAGATAATGCTGGGTGGACGCACTCGGATGCGCCCATTGTTTTGTGGTCTCCGGACTCGAAGATGGTGGCGACGTTTCAACAGGACCAGCGCAAGACTGGATCGATGTATTTAGTGCCCGTAACGAACCGGCATCCGGTGCTGGAAGAGTGGAAGTATCCGCTGGTCGGCGATAAAGATGTGACGACGATCGAGCGAGTGGTGATCGACGTCGAAACCGGCAAGATGACTCGGCTGAAGATGCCGCCGGATCAGCATCGCAGCACGGAGTGCGACGACATCAGCTGCCGCGGCGGTTCGGGTTGGGACGATGTGGATTGGGCTCCGGATGCGAAACACCTGGCGTTTATTTCTACGTCGCGCGATCACAAGGATGAGTGGCTGCGTGTGGCGGACGTGGCTACCGGGGACGTTCGCGATGTGTATCACGAGCATGTGGACACCTACTACGGTTGGCAGAGCAAGACGAACTGGAAGTATCTGCCAGGGTCGAATGAATTTCTGTGGGTGTCCGAGCGGAGCAACTGGGCGCAGATATATCTGTACGACCTGACGACCGGCAAGCTGAAG
>CAZZYB010000466.1:0-3523 GCA_964658125.1 uncultured Acetobacteraceae bacterium
TGCACATGACTGTGGTCATGCGCGCCGTGCCCGTGATGGTGATGCGAATGCCCGTCGATCACTTCAGGCTCAGGTGGCGAACAACATCCATCAACGGTCGGACAATCCGTAATCTCCACCTGGATAGTCGTATGGTTGATGCCAAAATGATCGCGCAACTGATGGTTCATGTGATTCAGCAGAGCCTCACTCCGCGCCACATCCATCTCGATAACCTGCACATGGCTCGCCAGCGCATGCGACTGCGACCCCAGGCTCCAAACGTGGAGGTCGTGAACATTGATCACGCCATCCACCTTCTCCATCGCCTTGCGAATATCCGCAAGGTTGAGATTCCGCGGCGTGCCTTCAAGCAAAATGTGAAGCGTCTCACGCACGATCCCGACAGAACTCCACAGAATCATCGCCGCAATCAGCAACGACAGCAGCGGATCGATCCACTGCAATCCGCTGAACAGAATGCCCAGCCCGCCCAGAATGACCGCGGCCGTCGACAACGTATCGCCAAGCATGTGAAGAAACACGCTGCGAATATTAACGTCGCGCGAAAACTTCCAAAGCAACGCCGCGATAGCGCCATTCATCACCACACCCGCGGCCGCCACGGCCATCATCAGGTGAGGTTCAACCTTGATCGGCGAAGCAAAACGATGGATCGCGGCAATCGCAATCCACGCTGCCAGCACCATGAGCGTAAGCGCATTGACGAACGCAGCCAGCACACCCGCACGCTGGTAGCCAAAGTCCTCTCATCGGTCGCCGGTCGCGTCTGCAAATAAACTGCAACGAAGCTTAGCGCGAGCGCCAGGAAATCCGAAACGTTGTGCCCGGCCTCGGAAATCAGCGCCAGTGAGTGCGCGCGCAGCCCAAAGTAAAGCGTCGCCGCGATATACAAAAACGTAAGCCCAAGCGAGAACTTCAGGATGCGCTGCATGGAACCGCCAGCCTGAGTGGAGGCAGGCTTCGCGGCGTCGGATTTGACGTCTAAGTGCATCTCTCTAGTGTAGTCCTGCCTCAGTCTCGCGCGCTTCCGAGCGGCGTTTCAAAGGGCAAAACGCGTTGCGGCTTCATGCGCAACCCGCTCCAGCTCTCGCTCACGATGATGCTGTTACCGGGGTTGCGCGGGTCGTACCGCACCTGCACAGGCTGGTCGATGCGGAACCCCGCAGTCTGGCTCGGAAGCAGGGAAACGTCCTGCGCGCAATCGTACGTCACCCCTGCGATGCGGTAGCGATAGAGCAGCAGGTCAGGCGTCATGCTGTGGCTCTCTTCGCCATCGTGCGAACGCGCATCCACGATGCTGCCGTCGGTGAGCCGGCCGTCAATCGCCAGCGCTTCACGCCGTCGCCGCTCCATCTCCGCGACGGAGGGCCGACGTCTACCAACCACCAGCCACACCGCGCCTCCCACCGCAATCGCCCCCGCGGCGACGCCCGCCGAAAGACGCGGATGGGCCCGAATACCGCTCTGTTCAAGCAGGTGCGAAAAATGAGGAAAAGCCAGCGCCATGGGGACACCTATAAGCATAGAACAGGTGCGGCGATATACTGCACTGTGCGCCCAATGAAACAGAATCCGCCCATATTCCCACCCTCCGCCCACCCTCTCGACCTCGGTCCCGACGAGACCGGAACCCGCCGCCGTGTGCGTTCCACCACGGTGCTTTGCGTTCGCCGCGGCGACTCAGTCGTGATGGCGGCCGACGGCCAGGTAACGCTCGGCGCAACTGTAATGAAGCACTCCGCGAAGAAGATTCGCCGCCTGTACAACGAGAAAATCCTCGCCGGTTTTGCCGGCTCAACCGCCGACGCCTTCTCCCTCTTCACGCGCTTCGAAGCCAAGCTGGAACAGTACGGCGGCAACCTCGAACGGTCAGCCGTCGAACTCGCGAAAGATTGGCGAACAGACAAAATGCTTCGCCAGCTACAGGCCCTGCTGATCGTTGCGGACCCGAAGCGAATGTTCCTCCTGAGCGGCGATGGCGACGTCATCGAGCCCGACCCGGTCGGCGACGGCACAATCGCCACCATCGGTTCAGGCGGAAGTTACGCACTCGCCGCAGCAACGGCTCTCCTCGAAAACACAGAATTCTCCGCTCGAGAGATCGTTGAGAAAAGCATGAAAATCGCCGCCGAAATCTGCATCTACTCCAACCTGAATGTGACCGTAGAAGAGTTGAAGGCGACCCCGTAATGGCAATTTATCTCCCCGGCACCTCCGAAGACCAGCCCCTCGCACTAGACGACCTCACCCCCCGCGAGATCGTCGCCGAGCTCGACAAGTACGTCGTAGGCCAGGCCGCTGCCAAGCGAGCCGTCGCCGTAGCCCTCCGCAACCGCATGCGGCGCCAAAAGCTCTCGCCAGAACTCGCCGAAGAGATCATGCCGAAGAACATCCTCATGATCGGCTCCACCGGCGTAGGCAAAACGGAAATCGCGCGCCGCCTCGCCAAGCTCACCAACTCGCCGTTCCTCAAAGTAGAAGCCTCCAAATTCACCGAAGTCGGCTACGTAGGACGCGACGTTGAGTCGATGGTCCGAGACCTCGTCGAGATCGCCATCGACATGGTCCGCGACGAAAAGCTCGACGAAATCGAAGATCGCGCAGAGCTTGCCGCGGAAGACCGTCTGGTGGATCTCCTGGCAACGCAGGGAACCGGCGGCGGAGCCTCCGAGACAGACGCAAAGCAAGGCACGCCCTCTGTCATGGTCCTTCAAATCTCTCCGGAAATCGCTCAAAATCATGAGCAAACCGTCGCTCACGACGCGGCGCCCAAAGCCCTCGACGGCCCGCCCAAGCTAACCGTAGTTCCCAAAACTGACGCCGAACGCACCCGCGAAAAAGAGCGCCTCCGCCAGCAGTTCCGCGAAGGCAAGCTTGACGACCACAGCGTCGAAATCGATGTGCGCGACCGCAACATGCCGCAGTTCGAAATTATCTCCAACCAGCCGCCTGAAGAGATGGAGCAAAGTGGCATCAGGGACATGATGTCCGGGCTCTTCGGCCAGCGCAGCAAGAAGCGCTCGATGAAGGTAGCCGACGCATTCGAGTACCTCGTGCAGGAAGAGGAGCAGCGCCTCGTCGACATGGACCACGTCACTCGCATCGCCATCGAGCGCGTCGAAGACTCCGGCATCGTCTTTCTCGACGAGATCGACAAAATCGCCGGCCGCGAAGGCGGCCACGGCCCCGACATCTCCCGCGAGGGCGTGCAGCGCGACATCCTTCCCATCGTCGAAGGCACCACCGTCAACACCAAGTACGGCAACGTCTCCACCGACCACATCCTCTTCATCGCCGCCGGCGCGTTCCACGTTTCGAAACCCAGCGACCTCATCCCCGAACTCCAGGGCCGCTTTCCCATCCGCGTCGAACTCCTCGCACTCACCATCGAAGACTTCCTCCGCATCCTCACCGAACCCCGCGCCTCCCTCGTCAAACAGGCCGTCGCCCTCCTCGAAACCGAAGGCCTCAAGCTCGAGTTCACTCCCGACGCCCTCAGCGAAATGGCCAACTTCGCCTT
>CAZZYB010000467.1:0-3515 GCA_964658125.1 uncultured Acetobacteraceae bacterium
CTGATGAAGGAGCTGGACAAGATGACCCGCACCGCCGCCCGCCTCGTCCCCGGCGCACCCCACCAGACCCTCCTCGTCATGGACGCCACCACCGGCCAGAACGGCCTGCAGCAAGCCCGCCTCTTCACCGAGGCCGCCCAGGTAACCGGCATCGTCCTCACCAAGCTGGACGGCACCGCCAAAGGCGGCATAGTAGTAGCCATCGCCCGCGAGCTTGGCCTCCCCGTCCTCTACGCTGGCGTAGGCGAAAAGATGGAAGACCTCCTACCCTTCGACCCCGCCAGCTTCGTAGACTCACTCCTGGACTAGCGCAGACCCTCAGGAATCACACCCGTTCCGCTAACCCGGAACTCCACATCGAAATCGTTCCGAATCGCCTTGTTCCCCAACCCCGAAAAGAAGCTCGTCGAGTTGTAAACGATCCCATACTTGGTTCGATCCAGGCTGACTTTGCCAGTCACCGTAAATCGATCGCCCGCCTGCGTCACCTTCACCGGAACTTCCAGCGGCGTAGTCTTTCCGCGGATCGTCAGCGAACCATACGCCACGCCCGCAGCCACGCGATCAATCACAATCGTCGCAGCCGGATAGTGTTCCACATCAAAAAAATCGCCGCTCTTGAGATGATGCAGCAGGTCACTGTTCTCCTGCTGCATGCTGTTCATATCCACCACCAAACGCGCACCGGCGAATTTGCCCGCATCGAAACGCAGCGTTCCTTCGCGCAAAGCCAAGGTTCCACCAGGCGCATAGGACCCAACCTCCGCGTGTCCAGTCCAACGCAACTCACTCGCCCTCGTATCGACCGGCAATTCTTTCTTCTGCGCCAACGACGGCGCGGCGATCAGCAGGGCACCCGCAATAACGCACAGTCTCTTCAAGCTTCCCCCCAACATCGTCCTTGAAGCAGACTAACCGATAGCCCCGGCCATGAGCCGATGACGCTCCGTTCAATCATCCGCAGCGTCCGTCTATGCTGGAAGAGGATGGATCTCTCGCCACAGGACGAACAGCACCTGAACCGCGCGCTGACGCTGGCCCGCGAGGCCGCCACCTGCGCCTCGCCTAACCCCACAGTAGGCTGCGTCATCGCGCGCGACAACGCTACCCTCGGCGAATGCGCACACATCTACGACCATCGCGACCACGCCGAAATCGCAGCCCTCAAACACGCTGCCTCCCGCGGCCACAATGTTCGCGGAGCCACCGCCTATGTCACGCTGGAACCCTGCTCCCACCACGGCCGCACCGGCCCCTGTTCCGACGCACTCATCGCCGCCGGCATTGCCCTCTGCGTCATCGCCACAGTCGATCCCAACCCACTCATCAGCGGCTCCGGCATCGCCAAACTCCGCGCCGCCGGCGTCGCAGTAGACATCGCCGATCCCGCCTCCCCGCCAGCCCAGCAAGCCCGCCGCCTCAACGACGCCTTCGCTTTCAGCATCCAGCACGGCCGCCCCTTCGTCACCCTCAAAGCCGCACTCTCCATCGACGGCAAACTAGCCCCACCACCATCGCAACGCAGCACCACCTCTCCGCACTGGCTCACTGGCGAAGCCGCCCGCGCCGACGTCCAACAGCTCCGCCACGCCTCCGACGCCATCCTCACCGGCATCGGCACGGTCCTCGCCGACAACCCATCTCTCACCGACCGCACCAACCTCCCACGCCGCCGCCCACTCCTCCGCGTCATCCTCGACAGCAACCTCCGCATCCCGCTCAATTCATCGCTCGTGCAATCCGCCGCCAACGATCTCCTCATCTTCTGCCACGCCAGCGCCTCCGCAGAAAACGAGTTGCAACTCATAAACCGCGGCGCTCAGGTAGAGCGGCTCAACCGCGAATACCCAAGCCTTCCGCAAGTTTTCGAATCCCTCCACAAACGCCGCATCCTCAGCGTGCTCACAGAAGCCGGCTCACGCATCAACGGTTCACTGCTCACCTTTAATCTCGCCGACAAGCTCATCCTCTACTACACCGAAACCGAACTAGGCCCCAACGCGGTCCCCTTCGCTGAAGGCATCGCCTCGCCGTATCTGATTCAACAGGAACTCCAGCAAGTAGCCCGCGCCACTTTCCCCCATGGCAGCACCGAAGACGTCCGCATCTCCGGCTACCTCCACGACCCGTGGCAAGGCATCTCCTGAACCCTGGGCCCTGAACCCTGTACCCTGTTCTTATGTTTACCGGCCTCATCGAAACCACCGGCACCGTCCTCTCGCTCACCCCCACCGAAGGCGCCACACGGATCGTCATCGCCGCGCCTCAACTCGCCGGCCGCTGGGGCGTAGGAGACAGCATCGCCGTCAACGGCGTCTGCCTCACCGCCCTCCACGTACAGGACACCACCGGCCCGCACCCCGGCCGCTTTGCCGCCGACCTCGCCAACGAAACCGTAGAGCGCACCACCCTCGCCCAACTCGGCCCCGGCTCCCTCGTCAACCTCGAACTCCCCACCCCCGCCGGCTCCCCACTCGGCGGCCACGTCGTCCAGGGGCACGTCGACGCTACCGGCACCCTCATCTCTCTCGTCCCGCTCCATCCCGACGTCGACACCACCGACTGGCGCCTCACCATCGAACTCCCACGCTCACTCGCCCCCTCCGTCGTACCTCAAGGCTCTATCACCATCGACGGCATCAGCCTCACGGTGGCCCGCGTTGAAGGCAAGCAAATCGAAATCGCCATCATCCCCCACACCTACAAATCCACCAACCTCCGCAGCCTCTTAGCCGGTTCCCCAGTCAACATCGAAACCGACGTACTCTCGAAGTACGCCGCACAGCGAAGCGCCGCTGAAGCTCCACAAGCAACCGCAACCGCCGCGGCATTCCAACTCACCACTGAATACCTTCTGCGCAACGGCTACTGAGCAGAACAGTTTGTAGCCGGACCTATAGGAACGGGTTCACAATCTGGAGCGAATCGAACCTCTGTCCGTACTGCAAATCCTCTGTGTAGAGAAGCTCCGCATCCCCCAGCAAAGCAGCTTCAACGATCAATGCATCGTAGAAGCTGATTTTGTTTCGATAGTGCCTTCTGACACCTGCCAACACTAACGCTTCATTGACATGCACCACGTCCATGCTCATCAACAATTGGACATACTCCATGGTTGCATGCTCCGGAAGCGCCGGTAGACGTCGACCGTTCGTCGCCACGTTCGCAAATTCTTTCAGCACCTGCGTACTCACGACGCATTCGCCTGAAGAGGCCAGTTCTCTCATCAAGTCCCGAGCAATCGCGGTCTTCCGGGGATCACGCATATCCACGTACGCATAAATCGGGATATTCGCATCAATTGCACGCAACATCAGCGCGCATTTCTCTCTTCGCGAGTCAGCATTCCGCCTGCCAAATGACCGGGATATTCCGCCGAAAGCTCTTCCATCCTCTTCACCGCCGCTGCCTGCTTCTCTGCGTTCGAAGTCTTCGCGATATTCGCCACATGTGCGACTAGTTCGCTCTTTAGATCGGTCCCACGTCGCCTCGCTTCGTCTTCAGCGCGCACCAGC
>CAZZYB010000468.1:0-3494 GCA_964658125.1 uncultured Acetobacteraceae bacterium
CGAAAGATCATGCCCATCGGGCCCATAGATCGCTGCCAGCACCAGCGCGGCATCCTCCACCGACCGCGCAATCGGCCCAATCTTGTCCATCGACCACGTCAGCGCCATCGCCCCCGTCCGCGGCACCAACCCATAGCTCGGCCTCAGCCCCGTAGCGCCACAGCGCGTACTAGGCGAAGAGATCGAACCCAGCGTCTCCGTCCCAATCGCAAACCCCACGCAGCCCGCCGCCACCGCACTCGCGCTCCCGGCAGACGATCCCGACGACCCCTGCTTCACGTTCCACGGATTCCGCGTCCGCCCCCCAAACCACAGATCCCCCTGCGCCAGTGCTCCCATCGACAGCTTCGCAATCAGCACCGCCCCCGCCATATCCAGCCGCTTCACCACTTCAGCGTCATAGTCGAAACTCTGCTTCTCAAAGCCCCCCGCCCCCCACGTCGTCGGATACCCCGCCACCGCCAGCAAATCCTTCCCGCCCCACGGAATCCCATGCAGCGGCCCGCGATACCTTCCTCCGGCCATCTCGGCGTCGGCCAGCGCCGCCTGTTTCATCGCCCGGTCTTCAGTCAGCGTAATCACGCAGTGCAGCTGCGCATCCAGCCGCTTCAGCCTCTCTATATACATGCGCGTCAATTGCACCGACGTCACCTTCTTCTTCCGCAGCAGCTCCCCAAGCTCGCGCACCGAAAGAAAAGCCGCCGCTTCCAGCGCTGCCGGCGACGACGAAAAATCCGCGTAAACAATCTTCGGCGCCGGCCCCAGCTTCACCGGCTTCCGCACCGTGTCAAGCTTCGTCCCTCCAGGCACCGGATTGAACACCATCGCCGGCGCTACCGCATTCGGCAACGCCAGCTTGCGCACTTCGACAATGTCGTCCCGCTGACCAATCAGGCTGTCGATCATCACCTTGCGCTGCGCCGCGGTAAACGAAACACCGGCGATCAACGCGGCCTGCTCGATCATCTCCACCGTGATCGGCGCCAGCTTCTCTTCAACCGCCCCGCCAACTGCAGGTTTCGCGCCACTCTTTTGCGCCGAAGCACTCGTCGCCAGCGCCAGCAGCGCTCCCGGCAACAGCGTATGCCCCAGACCGGCGGCGGTAGTGACAGCAAGGAAACGGCGGCGAGTCGCATCGAGTGGCTTGGGCATGTCCGAAATTATTGCATCCGCGCAACGTAAATAGGCACACGCGGTTCGCTCCTGTCGTCAGTTTCCTCAACCGGAATGTCCCCTTTCAGCGGGCATGTTGTCGTTAGCACACCCTTCCGGGACGAACCTCTCTCAACCCCTGAAACGAAGGTAATGTGACAAATTGCATCGCGACACGATGGAAAGAAAAGGCAAGTCGCAGAATTAAAACACTTTAAATCCATGAATTTTCTTGACACGGCCTTCAACACGGGACATCATGGGTTACCTCATCAATTGGTTGTATTGCATTAAACAATCTTTGTGGTACAGACTTCGGGCCATTTGTATCTAAGGACGCGATCCTTTCGCGCCCCATCCTGTTTACGGCCAAGAGCCCGGAGATTTTTATGAAACTTGTCAGATTGCTCGCTATTGGAGTATTTTCTTTGTCCCTCGCACCCGGGGCTTTCGCGACCCTCCTCCACGGAACAATCTCAACGTCCGGTGTCGGCACCCTCTCAGCTACTGGCATGAGATTCAGAATTCCCAGCGGAACTAACCTGAATCCAGGGGCAGGCCATTTCGATCAGTCCAAGGGGGCTGTAGTTTTGGGCGTTGCCGATTTCAGCATCTTCGACACCAGCGCCACGATGTTCTACGTCCCCGCAGCCAGCAGCACGGTGGTCAATGGTTCTGGTAAGTACACCGGGCGTGCACTCGCCAACGTCAAGTTCAGCGGGGCCGCCGCACCCGCGCTCGCCAACCCCGTTCTCTTCGAGGTGATCTCCCAAGGTGGAGTGACGCTGGATATCTATCTCACGGGGATTACTCATTTCACCGTCGGCAGCAGTACTGCGACAGGCTCCTTTTCGGGTATCGGCTACGCCGTGGAAGTAGGTAACCCCGGCTCCAAGACGGACGGCACCTTCTACCTCACAGACTTCGGTCCCGGAGCCGGTGAACAGACCTTCTCCGCTGAATTCTTCGGCGCCGCCGTGGCACCGGAACCGTCCAGCCTCGCACTACTCGGCACCGGTGTACTCGCCGCAGCCGGCGGCTTGGCTCGCAGGAAGCTCAAGGCATAACTCCAACCCTCATCGCCGGAAAAGAGACCCTCGGGTCTCTTTTCCAGTTTAAGGTTCCAGAGGCGCCCAGACTTCAATTCCAGATTCCCCAAAGGTCCTCGAGTCGCGAGGCCATCTAACTAACCCCGGCTGAACCGCTTCCCCGTCCCTCATCCCCGAAGAAAAGAGTGTCCCGAAATAGGAATTCTGTTGACACACGTTACTCCACCCATCATGCTGGGTAACGTTACTCACTCAATTCAGGGAGACTCTCAGATGCGTTCCACGAAACGGATTCTTGCTTCACTTGTACTTCTGGCTGGTTTTGGCTTGTCCACCGCATGCAGCGCCACCACCTTCACGGTCGGAAACCCGGTTCCCGGCGGCTCAGTGCTCGATACCTGTAACGGCTGCACCTACATCATTGGCCAGGCCTTCGGCGGCAGTGGCCAACTCAGCACCTACACCTTCAGCGCAGGACAGGCAGGCGATATCACCCCGGTGCTTCTCGATTACGCATTTTCGGGCACCAACGTCATCTTCACGGTGGCCGGTATCGGCACAACCCAGGCGATCGCCGGGCCAGGCACGTACACCTTCGCTTATGGCTCCACGGCAGGCACGGACGTGACTTCCACCGGTACAGCGTTCGGGTTCTACAGCAACACGCCCGTGGTTCTTTTCGACTACTTCAACACAGCGACGCCCCCCGCGAGCGGCGGGACGTTCTTCATTCCTTCCGGTCCTCTGACGCTCGGTGAAACTTCCACCAGCGACATCTCGACCGGTTACCACATGGATCAGCTTGGCTACGCCAACAACCGCACCTACGCCATCAATGCCAGCGCTGTCACACCGGAGCCGGCCACACTTTCGATGCTCGCTCTTGGCCTCGGCAGCGTCGGTGCGATCGGTCGCTTGCGCCGTCGCTAGTCCTTAGTCCCTCCGAAAGCGAAATGGCCTCCGACCTCGGGGGCCATTTCGCTTAACAGGACTCCCTGCACTTGACCGGCTTACAGGTCCACGCACGACGACGGCCACCCGGAGGTGGCCGTCGTTGCGTATCCCTTGCCTCTTAGATATCCAGGTTCTTGACGTCCAGCGCATTTTCTTCGATAAACTTCCGCCGCGCTTCGACATCCTCGCCCATCAGAGTCGTAAAGATCTCTTCTGTCGCGGCGATGTCCTCAAGCTTCACCTGCAGCAGCGTTCGTTTCGCCGGGTCCATGGTCGTCTCCCACAGCTGCGGAGCGGTCATTTCGCCCAGGCCCTTATAGCGCTGCACGTCATACGCCT
>CAZZYB010000469.1:0-3484 GCA_964658125.1 uncultured Acetobacteraceae bacterium
TCATTGCGATAAAACGCCAGCCCATAATCCATGTCCCGGCGCACATTCTGCACCGCCAGCAGCGGCACGTTAGGCGCTGTCTGCGCAATCTGCTGCGCCAGCGGACGCGCCGAGTAGTTCACATCCAGCAGATGCCCATTCATCTCCAGCAGAAAGAAAAGCAGCGCCGCCAGCGGCACCAGCGTAATCGCGCGCAGGCGCCCTACGCCGTAACGCTTGATGACAAAGTAAATTGCATAGGTCGCCAGCAAGCCGAAAAATGAGGCGCGGACGATCGCCATGGGGGCGGGCACAATCTTTTCGTACTTCATGTACTGCGGCGCCAAAAGCAGCACGAACGTAAGAATGCCCGACATGCCGGCATGGGTAATCAGCAGCCACTTCGGAATCCCTACCCGCCGCACGCGATTGATATAGTCGCCCGTAAGGATCGTGATCGGAGGTATCGACGGCAGAATATATCCCGGCAGCTTCGACCCCGACAGCGAAAAGAACAGGATCGGAAACACCGCCCACAGCACCAGGAACTCCGGAAACCCGTCTCCAGCCCGCGTATGCCCCAGGTACCGCTGCGGCTTGTGCCGCACCTTCCACTCCGCAATCGAAATTGAAACCGCATCGACCAGCGCGCGCATCGCCACCGCCGTCCACGGCATCAGCCCCAGGATCAGCACCACCACGTAGTAGTAGACCGGCTGATGATGCTGAAACCGATTCGTAGCAAAGCGCTCTAAATTGTGCTCCAGGAAAAATTCCTTATAAAAAGTAGGATTCTTCCGCTGCACAGCGATGTACCACGGCAGCACCATCGCCAGGTAAAGCAGCACACCCGGAACCCATATAGTCCGCCGCAGCACCGACCAGTCCCGCCGCAACCCCACAAACAACAGGATGATCGACAGCGCCAGGAACGGCGCCACCGGCCCCTTCGCCAGCGTAGCCGCGGCCCCAAAAAAGTAGAGGTCGAACAGCCAGAACTTCTTGCCCGTCTCATACCACGCATACCACCCCAGCATGCCGATGCAGAACGGAGCCGCCAGCTGCATATCCGTAGACGCCCCGCGCGCGAACCCAAAGATCGCGACGCACGAAACCGTAATCAGCGCCGCATCCAGATGCCCGCCTGGCCGGAATCGTCGCAGGTGCAAAAAACTCAGCAGGATCAGCAACCCCGCCCCGGTCGACGACGGCAGCCGCGCCGACCAGTCACTGACCCCAAACTCCTTGAAGAAGCCCATCGCCCGCCAGTAATAAAGCGCCGGTTTCTCCAGCCACGGCTTGCCGTAAAGTATCGGCGTCACCGTCCCACCCACCAGGCACTCATACGAGGCATGAATATCCGTAGGCCGCAAACTATGCGGCGTCACCTTCGCATGAACTTCGTGGCAGTCTTCCGAGTGCGCCGCCAGCATCTCCCGTGCAATCTGCGCATACCGCGGCTCGTCCGCACCCACCAGCCCCAGCTTGGCCCCGCCGAAGTAGGGCACCAACCCAAAGAAAAGAAAGTATCCGCCCACTGCGAACAGCACCAGCAACTCCCACACGGTGCAGCCCAGGCTGGTCTTCAGCAGCCCGCGAAATCGCTCAAGCAATGGAAGACGCGCCTCCCCCGGACCGTCCGGCGAGGCATCGACGACGGGTTGTGCGTTATCGGTCAATGGTTACGAAATTACTTGGCTTGGGGCGATGTTCAGGCTAACAGAGTTTCCGCCCCAACCCGCTCCCTCAAATACTTCAGAATCCGTTCGCGCGCGCTTTCCAGTGGCCCGGCAAGATTGCATCCGCTCGCTGTGCGATGCCCGCCTCCACCAAACGCCTCGGCAACTTTCGCCACGTCCACGCTCTGCTTGCTGCGCAAACTCAATCTGTATTCTCGCCCGCCGGGCAGCTCTCGCAGAAACACCGCAGCCTCCACGCCCGCTATCCCGATCAGGTAGTTCACAATTCCTTCCGAGTCCTCCACCGTAGCGTGCGCCGCAACCATATCTTCCAACTTGATCCACGCCCACGCCAGCTTGCCGTCCACATGCAGGTTCCGCAGCGCGTACCCCAGCAGCTGAATCTTTCCCTGGGGGTTCGAAAAATAAACCGCCTGCGCAATCCGGTTCGCATTCGCTCCGCGTTCCACCAGGTCCTTCGCCAGTGCGAACGTCGAAGCCACCGTCCCCGGATACGTGAACGAGCCCGTATCCGTCAGCACCGCCGTGTACAGGCAGGTCGCCATCGCGGCCGTGATCGGAGCACCCGACGCGACCGCGAGGTCATAAACCAGCCCCCCCACCGCGGCGCAGGAAGCGTCGATCCAGTTGAAGTCCGCAAACTCAATCCCGCTCTGATGATGGTCGATGTTGATCTTGAACGTCGGCCCCATCGCTCCAAACGCCGCAGCCGTATAGCCCGTGCGTTCAATCCCATCGCACTCCAGAAAGACCACCGCATCCGGAGCCGTCTCAGGCAGGCCGCGCTCGATTCGCTCCACCCCCGGCAGCGTCCTGTAGATCACCGGAATCGGGTCCGCAAACGCGATGCACACCTTTTTGCCCAACCCTTCCAGCAGGTGCATCATCCCCAGCGACGATCCAATCGCATCGCCGTCAGGCCTCGCATGCGAGGTCACCATAAAACTATGCCGCTCGCCAATCAGCTCAAGCAGGGCATTGATTTTTTCGTGTTCGTTCATCGTGCCTCAAAAGGGTCTCGGCGTTCGATTCCGTCGAGGTTGTCATCTACTGCGCGGGAGTTTCCGCCACTTTTTCTTTCGCCGCGACTTTCTTGTCGAGCTTGTCCTTCCGCTTCTTCATGCGGCCCAGCAGCTCATCCATCCGCGCACCCATCTTCTCCGAGCGGTCAATCGCGAACGTCAACTCCGGCACATGCCGCACACCCATCCGCAGCCGAATCTCCGTGCGTATAAATCCCCGCGCCGCCATCAGCCCTTCCAGCGTGCTTTCCTCATCCTGCTCGTCGCCGTTCACCGCAATAAACACGCGGCACGTCTTCCCCCCGGGCCCCAGCACCACCTCCGTCACGTAGCACGGAGCGATACGCGGGTCCGAAAGCTCGCCTTCAAGCATGGCGGTAATCTCTTCGGAGAAGGTGCTGACAACGCGATTTCGGTGATGGTCTCGTGCTCTTGTAACTGGCATAGCTGACATCAGTGTCGAACATCTAAGGATAACAAAGTTCGCACTTCGAATCCCGCCCCGCGCCCGCCCCTTGCACAATCAGTAGTAACCACCCTCAAAGGGTGTCGGTTTCAATAAAGCTATCCAGAATCTCGCACCCCAACCCCGCACAGATCCGCCGCGCAGCCTCTTCCACCTCGCGCAACTGTCCCGCAAGATAGGAAGGCGAGCTCGAAATCGCCGCCACCCCAATCGTCGCCCGGTTATAAACCACCGCCTCATCCAGCTCCGCCACCGACACATTAAACCCATGCCGCAGCTTGTCCTTTAACGACCGCACAACTTGGCGGCGGTCCTTC
>CAZZYB010000470.1:0-3469 GCA_964658125.1 uncultured Acetobacteraceae bacterium
TTTCAATGGATACTTCGCGTTTCGATCGGCAGAAACGTCCCAGGCAGGTGCGCTGTCTTCAAGCACGGGCAATGCCTTCGCCAGCTTTTTGCTGGGAGTGGCCGACATCTCGCAATACACACAGGTGGACCCAGGACAGCTTGTGAACGGCGAGTACTATAGCGGCTTCCTTCAGGATGACTGGAAAGCCACACCCAGACTCACCCTGAATCTTGGGTTGCGTTACGAGGTAAACTCGCGGCTGGCTGACAAGCGCGGGCTTAGTTCAACGTTCGACGTCGCCACGCAACGTGTTCTCGCCGGACCGGCAAGACCCATCCCTCCTCTTGCGCTCGGCAATATTGGTCCGCGCCTGGGGCTCGCTTATGACGTTTTTGGCAACCAGAGTACCCTCATCCGGTCCGGCTTTGGAATGTTCTACTCGCCGATAACAGGTGCTGGCGGCAACCCGCTCAATGGAGTACCGAAGTTTCCATACGAATATACCTCGATAGCTAACAGTTCCGACGGGATAACACCGGTGACAACGCTGGCGGCAGGCCCAGTCATTACGACACAATTTTCACCGACCGACCCCAAGTTGGGATTCGGTACAAATGTGAGTATTCAATCTCCCAATACTGCTCCTTACGTTTATCAATGGAATCTCGGTGTAGAAAGGGAGTTCGCCCGAGGGATGATAGGCGATATCTCGTATGTAGGTTCGGTCGCTCACAAATTCGATATCGGCCGTCTGAACTACGAAAATCTTAACCAGGTTCCCTATGCTGTAGCTAAGCAGGCCGCGATCGCACAGGGCACAGTCAATCCTGTTACAGCAAATCTGAGACCGTATCCGAACTTCAATAATGTCCAGGCAATCAATCCGCGCTGGGGCAATTCTAGCTACAACTCGCTTCAGTTGAAACTTGAGCAGCATCTTCGGGGTGGAGTCAGCTATCTTGTCTCCTATACCTGGGCAAAATACATCGACAACGGATCCGAAGCCTATAACTCCCTGGGAGGAAGCTGGGCTCAGGATATTTACAATCTGCGAGCCGAGCGCGCAGACTCCACAGCCGAGATTCCGCAGAGGTTTGTTGCCTCATGGGTCTGGGATCTACCATTTGGCCGCAATCTTCGCTATCACATGACCGGGGTGAAAGATGCCTTGCTTGGCGAATGGGAAATTAGCGGCCTGGCGACAGCGCAAAATGGGCAACCCGTAGAAGTAGAGCAGGCAACCATCACTTCCAACACCTATAGCTTGTTGCAGCGGCCGAATCTTGTCGGGGATCCAATTCTCCACTCCGGACGCTCAGTCAATCGCTTCTTCAATACATCGGCTTTCGGACCTGCTGCACCCCAGTCCGTAGGTACATCGCCTAGGAACCCCGTGCGCAGTCCGGGCTTAATCGACTCTGACATAGCCCTAAGCAAGGGATGGCATATCTACGAGGCGAATAGTTTAGAGTTTCGGCTGGAGGCATTCAATGTGACCAACACGCCGCCCCTGATTCTCCAAACCCGTACCACCTACAATCCGAACCTCGCTCTTTCTCAGCAATCTTTCGGTCACATCACCGCTGCCGGCAACGGACGCGTGATTCAGGCAGCGCTGAAGATCCATTTTTAGAGCACGCCGAGCGTCCTGGAAAACATACGGATTCGCACAGGCAATGTGTAATGGGCTTTCTATTTTTACGGCCGTCATGATAGAGGCGGCTTCGACTGAAAAACTCCGAAACATCGAAAGGCTGAGATCACGCAATGTCAGATATCACGAATGGCTCAAGGTATTCTCGAACTGAATTCTTGAAATTGTGCGCGGGTGGTGCCGGAACGCTTGCACTCCTGGGAGGCATGTCCGGAAAGGGCATCGCGCAGACCGCGCAAGTCGGGCCACGCGCCGAGGGAATGAATGCCGAACCTTTCTCCTGCGATATGCGTGAATTTGTCCACTGGATTCTCAACGAATATGAACCTTCGGTCAGGTTGCCTGGCGGGGCTGGACGATACCCCAGCCGGCCCGGACTAACTGAGCCTGCGCTTTACGGTGTTTCGGATATGGCTTGTGTGCTTTACAGTATCGGTGAACTCCGACCCTCGGCAACTGAAAGAGAGGAATGGGCCAAAGCCTTTCAGCTTTTCCAACAGCCCGATACCGGTTGGTTTCTGGAAAAGATTCCCACGCTATCGCCGCAGCACAATACTGCATTCTCGCTTGCAGCGATGCAGTTGCTGGATCTTAGCCCGAAGTATCCAGTGAAGGCTGATGCACGATATGCGAATATCCGCAGCTATCTCGGGTCGCTCAATTGGCGCACGGGAGTCTATTCAGAGAGCCACAAGGGGGCTGGTGTAGGTTCGATCTATGAATTGGTTCCCACGCTACGTTCAACAGGGTGGTTTGCGGAATATTTTGACACCTGTGACAAGCTATTTGATCCCAACAATGGCCTGATGGGGCAGGGTAAGCCCCCCGGCGGTGACATCGACCAGATTGGGGGCACATTTCACTACAGTTTTCTATACCAATTCTTCAACCGTCGTATGCCATATCCCGAAGCTCGCATCAACACGGTCCTCGGATTGCAGCGGCCTGATGGCTATTGGTCGCCCGACAATACCCTTTGGATGACATTGGATGCGATCTATTTGATGACACGTACTCTGCGCTACTCTAACCATCGATCCGAAGAGGTCCGCGCGAGCGTCCGGCATATCATGAAGGTTCTTCATCAAGACGTCTACAGCCCCGAGGGTCGCAAGAAAGTATTTTCGAAAGCTGCCGGCGTGCATTCGTTGACTGCAGCTATCAATATCGCTGCGGAGGCGCAACAGTTTCTTGGTTCACAGGAAATCATTTCCGATTGGCCACTAAAAGTTGTCCTGGATCGCCGGCCGTTCATCTAGTTTGGTAGAAAGTTTTTGGCGACACGGAACGGCGGATGCGGAAATCCCCTATTACTGTATGGCGTGCAGCCCAAAGTCCGCGCCATCCACCGGTGTCCCTAGCCTGGAGGCCTTCGCGACACGTTTCATTGGCGCGATCTTTCCTGCGTGGACTTGGTCCAGATGTTCGTTCGTAGCCGCCGCCTCGCGGATGAAGTCCCTATAGGGCCGGTCGGTCACATCGACCCAGCCGATGTTGTAATTCTCCCCGTCGTTCCTGCCTGTCACCGGCTCATCCACCCACTCGAACCAGTGCGCCCCTACCACCGACGGGTGCGCCGCAGCGCTCTCCACGTAGTGGCGGTATGCCAGCCCGCGCTCGTGCTGATTCATTGTCTGGATCAACCCCGGAGCCATACCGTGCTCCGGTACACCAAAGTGAAACTCCCCGATAAGAATGGGTAGGTCCAGATCCTTCGCCACCAGGTTGAGCTCATCCACAGGCGGCTCCCACCTGTACTTGTTCATCGAGTACACATCGAAGCCCTTGGCCATCTTCATCACATACTCCGGCGGCCTTCCACCAAAGCGAATG
>CAZZYB010000471.1:0-3463 GCA_964658125.1 uncultured Acetobacteraceae bacterium
TTAGAGATTAGGGACCGGGGATAATGCTGCGAGGAGGCGCTACAGCTTCCCGCGGACTGTGGTTGCGGGCAGCCCAATTTGCGGAGTAAGCAGTGACACGAATGGTATTATCCAAACAGCCCGGCCACACGCTCGAGAGCTCTCCTGAAGCCACATTGCTGCGCGATTTGCGGATGAATGCGGGTGCCGGTGGGTTTGAGATTGAGCCAAGCGTCCGCGGCGCACGGGAGCGGGACTCAGGCATGTCGTCAAGCAGGATCGGTCGCGGAAGCGAGCCTTCGCACCTTATACGCAACATTCTCCGGACGGCGGTGGGCGCGGTGCTGCTGGTGCTTGCGGTGGCGAGCGTGCCGGCGCGGGCGCAGTCGGCTGGAAGCTGGGACAAGACCGGGGCGAAGGCTGAGGCGCGCGAGGATTTCGATGCGGCGTTTGAGGCTTATCGGCAAGCGCATTTGAAGAAGCCGAACGATCTTCGCTACAAGACGCACTATGAACGGATGCGGTTCCAGGCGGCGAACCAGCATGTGGACCGCGGGCGGGTGCTGCGGCAGTCGGGTGACTCGGGTGGGGCGATCAATGAGTTTGCACGGGCGCTGCAGATCGATCCGGGCAATCAGGCGGCGGCTCAGGAGTTGCAGATCACCGATAAGCCCATGCCCGGAGTAGCTCCGGGACCGGGAAGCGCGGGAGTTGTGAACGGTGCGGGGTCGGTGGAGCAGACGCCGCAGGAAGCGGCGACGCAGACCGAGATTGCTTCGCTGGGATCGCCTGTGGTGCTGCAGCCGGTTTCGAACGATCCGATTACGCTGCACGCGGTCGAGGATGTGAAGAACATCTACCAGGCCGTGGGTAAGGCTGCGGGGCTGAATGTTTTGTTCGATCCGGACTACACGTCGAAGCGGATTCCAGTGGATCTGACGAGCGTTTCGCTGAGCGATGCGCTGCGGATTATCGGGACGCTTTCGGGCACGTTCTGGAAGCCGGTTACGAGCAATACGATTTTTGTGGCGCAGAACAATCGGACCAAGCGGAATGACGTTGACGACCTTGCGGTGCAAACGTTTTATCTGACCAACGCGGCGGCGCAGAACGATGCGAACGAGATCCTGGTGGCGCTGCGGAATCTGCTCGATCCGAGCATCAAGATTTACCTGGTGGCCAGCCAGAACGCGATTATCATGCGCGCGAGGACGGACGAGTTGATGATGGCTGAGAAGCTGATCAACGATCTGGACCGGACGCGTCCGGAAGTGGTGATCGACGTAGCGGTGCTGGAGGTGAACCGGCAGAAGGAGCGGAATCTTGGGATTACGCTGCCGACCAGCTTTGGGCTGACACCACAGGCGAGCAATGCGACCACGACGAGTGGCACCAGCACAACGAGCGGAACCTCTACGACGACGACTACGAGCCTGACGCTGAATGGGCTGGCTAATTTGAATGCTACGAATTTCGCTGTGTCGGTGTCCGGCGGAACGGTGAATGCGCTGCTGTCGGACTCCGATACGCGCATTCTGCAGAACCCGCGGATACGGGCGACGGATGGACAGCGCGCGACGTTGAAGATTGGATCGAAGATTCCGGTTGCGACCGGATCGTATAATGCCGGGGTGTCGACGGGTATTGCGAACATCGGTGTGCAGACGCAGTTTACGTATCTGGATGTAGGCGTGAATATCGACGTGACGCCGACTGTGCACTATGACCGCGAAGTGACGTTGAAGTTGAAGATTGAAGTGTCCTCGCAGAGCGGAACTGTGGTGATTTCGAGTGTGTCTGAGCCGATTATTTCGCAGCGCGTGATTGAGCAGACGATCCAGTTGAAGGACGGCGAGCCGTCGATCCTGGCGGGGATTTTGCAGAAGCAGGACAACAACACGATTAATGGAACTCCGGGGCTGGGGGAGATCCCGTTTTTGAAGTATTTCTTCTCGAGCCGCGACAAGGTGCAGCAGCAGGATGAGATTGTGTTTCTGCTGATTCCGCATATTGTGCGGGAGTCGATTTTGACGGACCAGAACCGGCGGCCCATTTATACGGGAACGCTGAATTCGCTTGAGCTGCTGCACAATCAGCCGGTGGTTCGGGCTCCGGCGGCGGGGAACATTTCGGGTATGTCACCGAACGCGAACGGGCAGGCGACTACGGCGGCCCAAGCGGCGTCGGCGATGATCCCGCAGCTGGCAGCGGCAGGGCAGCCTGTGCAGGCTCCACCGGTTGGCGCGGCTTCGGTTGCGGCGCCTGCTGTTCCGGGAGCGCCGTTGAATGTGACGATGGTTCCGGCGGCGATCAACCAGACTGCGGGCAGCACGTTCCAGGTAGCGGTGATGCTGACGAATGCGAAAGACCTTTCGGAGGTTCCGCTACAGATTGGATTCGATCCGAAGGTTCTGGCGCTGGTCGACGTGAATGACGGCGAGCTGCTGGGACGCGATGGACAATTGCCGGCGCTGGTGCATCGCGATGAAGGCAATGGGCTGGTGACGATTTCTGCTACGCGGCCGCCGCATACTGTGGGCATCGATGGGCAGGGAACGATGTGCACGCTGACGTTCAAAGCGCTGGCGCCGGGTGATTCCGCATTGAAGCTGGTGAAGGTTGGCGCGAAGGATAGTAAACAGAACAACCTGCCGACGGTGGGCAACCAGTCCGTCGTGCATGTGAAGTAGAAGGTCGGCGATATGGCCTGGGCTAAGCATAATTCGGCGAGGAAGCGGCGGAACGCTGTGCGGCCGGGTGAAGCCGGGATGACGCTGATTGAGCTGATTATCGTGGTGACGATGCTGGGGATCCTGGCGACGGCTGCGGTTCCGGTGGCGAAGTTCCAGGTGAAGCGGACGAAGGAACGCGAGCTGCGGCGAGACCTCTGGGAGATGCGAGCGGCCATCGATGCTTATAAGGATGCTGCGGATAAGGGCGGCATTCAGACGAAGGCTGACTCGAATAACTATCCGCCGGATTTGCAAACGCTGGTGGATGGGGTGGATATCAGCTCGAAGCACGTGCGGTTTTTGCGGAGGATTCCGGTTGATCCGATGACGAACTCGAACGAGTGGGGTCTGCGGTCGAACCAGGATGATACGGATTCCGATTCTTTTGGCGGACAGAACGTTTTCGATGTGTATACGAAGAGCCAGGGAACGTCGCTGAACGGGGAGAAGTACAGCACATGGTAGAGACGAAGCCAATGCGCGCGAAGAGGGATAGCGAGGGCGGGTTCACGCTGATGGAGTTGATGATCGTGATGACGATCATCGGGATCCTGTCGGCGATTGCGGCGCCGATTTATCTGCGGACGGTGAACAAGTCCAAAGAGGCCGTGCTGAAGGAAGATCTGCATGTGATGCGGCTAGCGATCGACTCGTATACGGTGGACAAGGAAAAGGCTCCGCAGTCGCTCGAGGACTTGGTGCAGGCGGGGTATCTGAAGACGATGCCGATTGACCCGATGACCAGCCGAGCC
>CAZZYB010000472.1:0-3449 GCA_964658125.1 uncultured Acetobacteraceae bacterium
TATGTCCGTGATGTTTCCGACGATCTTTGCGCTGGGGGTTAAGGACCTCGGCGACGATACGAAGATTGCGGGGAGTCTGCTGGTGATGGCGATTCTAGGTGGAGCTATTTTCCCGCCGCTGCTGAGCTGGCTGGGGCGCCAGATGGGCGGGCTTGCGTTGGGGTATGTGCTGCCGGCGGCGGCGTACATCGTGGTGGCGGCGTATGGGTTTATGGCTCCGCGACTGGGGAATGGCGGCGTGGATGTGCATGGAGTGGATGTGGCTCCGCAGAATGTCTGACCCGAGGTAGCGATACGACCTGGTCGAGGATACGGTCGGCCATCGTGCGTTTGGTGGAGGGCGGCAAAGCGGCCTCAGTGTGTGGGGTCAGAAAGACCCCTGCATTGCGATCTACTTCGAAGCCGCTGTCCGGGTGGGAGACGTCGTTGGCTACGATTGCGTCTACGCCTTTTTCTCTGAGCTTGCGGCGGCCTTCCTCGAGGAGCCGCTCTGTTTCCGCTGCGAACCCGATGACGATGGTTCCGGGACGGCGCTGCTCGGCGATCAGCTTGAGGATGTCGTCGTTTCGTTCCAGCTCGAGGGTGAAGCTGGCTTGCGTCTTCAACTTTTGTGAGGATGGACGGATTACGCGGTAGTCGGATACGGCGGCTGCCATGATCACGATCGAGGCGCGGGGAAGAAGGGCTAGTACCGCCTGCTGCATCTCGCAAGCGGTGTTCACTTGAATTTGCTCGCAGGGGAGTGAGCGTTGGTTTAGGGCAGACGTAATGAGGATTACTTGCGCTCCGCGGTCGATGGATGCTTCGGCTAATGCAGAGCCCATCTTGCCGCTTGACCTGTTGCCGATAAATCGTACGGGGTCGATGGGCTCGCGGGTGCCTCCTGCTGTGATGAGGATGGTTTCGCCGGCGAGGTCGCGCGCCGACCGGGCTGCATTGAGGACGGCTGCTGCGATTTCTTCGGGAGGGGCGAGGCGGCCTTCGCCGATTGTGCCGCAAGCGAGATGTCCGGTGGCAGGGGCGACAATTCGCACGCCTCTTTCGCGGAGGGTGGCGATGTTGTGTACCGTGGCGGGGTTGGCCCACATGTTAACGTTCATCGCAGGGGCCAGGACGATGGGCGCGGTGGTGGCGAGGTACATCGTCGTGAGCAGATCGTCGGCGAGTCCGTGGGCGAACTTTGCGATCACGTTCGCTGTGGCGGGGGCGATGACAAAGACGTCGATATTCTGGGCGGCTCGGACGTGCTCGATGTCGAAGGTGCCTGCGTCTCCGGCTGCTCGCTCGTCGATGGTGGGTTGCCACATTGAAGCGAGGACTTGTCGGCCGCTGAGGGATGCGAATGTGAGTGGTGTGATGAAGCGCTCGGCTGACGCGGTCATTAGGACCTGGACGTCGGCACCGTGTTGCTGCAGTTCGCGGAGTAGCTCGGCGGCTTTGTAGGCGGCGACTCCTCCGGATACCCCCAGGAGTATTTTCATTGGGCGTGGCTCCGGGGGATCAGGATGTTGTCGATCAGGCGCGTTCCGTCTACCCACGCGGCGACGGCTATCAAAGCGCCACGGCTTACGTCGTCCAGAGGTAACAACGTATCGGGATCGACGATTTCTGCGTAGTCGAGTTGAATTTGTTGAAGCTCTTCGAGCAGGGTGTCTCGAAGGGCGGGGGCTGCGACCTGTCCCTGTGTGACTGCTGTCTCCACGCGTTTCAGTGAGCGTGACAATGCGAGGGCGTGGTTGCGAGCATCGGCGGTCAGAGAGCGGTTTCGGGAGCTCAGTGCGAGGCCGTCTGCATCCCTGATGGTGGGGCAAACGACGATCTCTACATCGAAGTTGAGGGCTTTCACCATGCTGCGAAGCACGGCGACCTGGGCTGCGTCTTTCTGACCGAAGAAGGCTTTATCGGGTTGAACGATGTTGAAGAGCTTCGTTACGACTGTGGCGACTCCGCGAAAGTGTCCGGGGCGCGATGCGCCGTCCAGGCGGGATCCGACGCCGGGCACGTCGACCCAAGTCTCTTCTTCGGGTGGATACATCTCCTGCGGCGTTGGCGCGAAAAGGAGATGGACACCTTCGCGCTGGAGGAGTGCGCAGTCGGCCTGAAAGGTTCGAGGATATTGAGCGAAGTCCTCGTGCGGACCGAACTGCGTGGGGTTGATGAAGATGCTGGCGGCTACGCAATCGCAGCTCTGGCGCGCGGCGCGGACCAGCGAAAGATGGCCTTCGTGGATTGCTCCCATGGTGGGGACCAGGCCCAGGGTTGCCGATGTTTGCGTTTGGCGTAGAGTTTTGCAGGCGCGGCGCATTTCAGCGATGGAGGTGAGGACCTGCATGGCTCAACGGCTCCCGGCGTGGCTGTGGGCTGCGCCTACTAGCTCCAGCGGGACCTCAGCAGGCATGTGGTAACTCTCGGCGTCGCTGGGGAAGGTTCCGGCCTGCACCTCTGCGCGAAACTCTTCGAGGCCTTTGCGCATGAGTTCCGCAGCGTCGCCGAAGGTCCTGACGAACTTTGGTGGGCGCCGGAAGGAGAGTGAGAAGACGTCGTGGAAGACCAGGATCTGGCCGTCGCAGTCGGGGCCTGCTCCTATGCCGATGGTGGGGATGGTCAACTGGCTGGAGATGGTTGCGGCGAGTTCGCGTGGTATGCCTTCGAGCACAATGGCGATTGCGCCGGCCTGTTCGAGGACGAGAGCATCGTTGCAGAGCTGATTTGCGGCGGTTTCCGAGCGTCCCTGAACGCGATAGCCTCCCATGGAGTGCAGCGATTGGGGAGTGAGGCCGATGTGTCCGACTACGGGAATCTGGGCTGTTGTTAGTGAGTGGACACGCTCTGCCTGCGCGGCTCCGCCTTCGAGCTTTACGGCTTCACTGCCGCACTCTTTTACGAGGCGGAGGGCGTTGCGCAGAGTGTCTTCGATGGAGACCTGGTAGCTGCCGTAGGGCATGTCGACTACGAGGAGCGCTCTTGTCAAGCCGCGGCGGACGGCGAGGGCGTGATGGACCATCTCGTCCATCGTGACGCTGAGCGTGTCTTCGCGGCCGAGCACGGCCATGCCTAACGAGTCGCCCACAAGGACGAGGTCGATGCCGGCCTGGTCGACGAGGCGGGCAGTGGGATAGTCGTACGCTGTGATGGCTGTGATGGGGTTGTTGCTGCGCTTCGCTGCCAGAAGGGTTTGCGGTGTGACCTTGGCCACGTCTACGCGATGGATTCCGTCGCGGGGATCAATCAGACTCATGTTTCTCCTCAGTGCCACTCCGCGAAAGACGGATGCAGCCCAATGAGTTGAGTATATGCGAAACGATTCAGGCGGAGTTATCGAGCTGTTCTTGCTGCGCCGCTGGCGAAAGCGCAGGTCGATTCGTCGTGGTTTCGCGGGTATAATTGCGAACGAAGCGGGAGTAGTTCAGTGGCAGAACGTCAGCTTCCCAAGCTGAATGTCGCCGGTT
>CAZZYB010000473.1:0-3422 GCA_964658125.1 uncultured Acetobacteraceae bacterium
GAGTACGGGGACAGCGGCGGATTACAAGGCTGCGATCGGTGCGGCGCTGGCGAATAACGATTTGAAGGATGCGGAGACTTGGCTGCGGTTTGGGCTGGATCAATATCCTCGCGATGCGCAGATGCTGGTGCTGGGTGCGAAGTTCGAGCAGGCGCGCGGGGATGCGAATCGGGCTGCGGCGTATTACAAGGCATCGCTGGCGGCTCTGCCTCCGGTGGACTATGGAGCGGACCTGGCGGGCGAGTTGAGCAAGGCGGCTCCGGCGATGGCGGTGCGTAGACCGAATGCGGTGCATTCGCAGGACCTGGCGACACTGCTTTCGGCGCCTGAGCCCGGGGCTGCGGTTGCGCCCGAGGTTCCGGCTGCTCCGGTGAACACTCGGCCTTATCTGCCGGGTTCGACTGGGTCGGCGAATGTGCCGGTGCCGTTGAATGGGGCGCCGGCGAATCCTTATGCTGTGCCGGTCCCGGGTGCGGGTTATGGGGCGGTGCCGCTGGATACTACGGCACCCGATCTTGGCGGGCAGGCTCCTGCGCAGCGAACGGCTCCGAAGAATACGAAGCTGAAGGATTATGTGCCGCAGTCGAAGGTCGATGGTGAGCTGATGGATGGAGTGATTCAACTGCATCCGGTGGCGGCGATTGAGAGTGTTTACGGGCCTTATACGAGCTACGACCCTTCGGTTGAGACGGCGGGGATGGTTCGCAACCGTTCGCTCCATGCAGCTCCTGTGGCGGGTCTGCATACTGTGGCGTTTCAGCAGAATGCTTATCAAGCTCAACAAGCGGAACAGCAGAGCACAACGCAGGACGGGACGCCGATTGTTCCTTATGCGGCGACCGCGAAACCTGTTACGAAGCCGAAGCGGAAGGCGACTCCCGCGGAGATTGCGGCGGCGCGCGCGCGGGCTGAGGCGATTCGCGCGAACCAGAGTACAGCTCCGCTGACGTTGAGTGGGGTGAGCCGACCTCCGGACGAAAATTACGATGCTTCACAACTGGATGGAGCGCAGTTCAGCCCGGCGCAGACGCAGGGTTCGCAGGTGCAGCGGCCGCAATCGCAGCCGCCTGTGGAGGCACAGCCTTCGCAAACGGGCGACAGTAACGGGCAGCAGTATCCGCAGCCGAACTTGCGCGGGACACAGCCGCGTCCGCGGCGGCGAGTAACTCCACAACCACAGCCACAGCAGCAGGCGCCGGTACAGCAGAGTGCGCCGCCGATCACTTATCCGGTGTATCCGCAGCCGTTGTCGAATCCGGGTGTGCCGCCAACTGGACAGGCTTATCCGCTGCCTACGCCACCGAGTGATTCGGACTTGATTCAGCAGAATGTTCCGCCGCTGCGAGGGTACTTCGATCCGCGCGCCGATGCGAAGGCTGCGCTGAGTGAGCGGCAGCAGACGGAGTTGGACCTGGCAGCGATCGAGGGATCGTACAGCGCGTGGATTGGCGGGACGGCCAGCGGGCGGTATCGCAGCGGAACGCCGGGTATCGATCGGCTGGTGGCGCTGGAGATTCCGTTTGAAGCTTCTGGTGTGGCGAGCAAGACGGCGCGGTTTTCGATTGTGCCGAAGGGTGTGTTTTTGAACTCGGGCATTCTGAATACTACGGGTGGAGGTCTGGGATCGCAGCCGGTGCTGGGCACGCTGCCGGGGACGGCGATCAATCCTCCGCAGCAGCAGTTTGCAACGGGTGTGGGCGGCGAGATCCAGATGACGACCAAGACTCTTTCGCTCGCCGCGGGATATACGCCTTACGGGTTCCTGGTTTCGAACGTGATTGGGCGGGTGCGGTGGCGGCCGGGGAGTGGGCACTTTACGTTGTATGGCGGGCGCGATGCGGTGAAGGAGACTCAGCTGTCTTATGCGGGGCTGCGTGATCCTGGAAGCTCATTTACGAATGGAAATATCTGGGGCGGTGTGGTGGAGACCGGCGGCGGAATTCGATTTGACTTCGGTGATGAGAAGTCCGGGTTCTATATGCAGGCTGAGGGGTCGGAACTTACGGGTTTTCATGTTCTGGATAACCGGAAATATGACGGAACGATGGGTGCTTATTTCCGGGTGAAGACGTGGAAGGATATTGGTTCGTTGAATGTTGGTGGAACGATGTTTGGCGAACATTACGACCACAATGAGCGCGGGGAAACTTATGGACTGGGTGGATATTTCAGCCCGAATGCTTACTTCCTGGCGGCGGTTCCGGTGACATTCACAGGGCACCAGGGAGTCTATTTTCACTACCTGATTTCAGGCAGCGCGGGTGTGCAGACGTTCCAGGAGAACAGCCAGGTTTACTTCCCGCTGGATGTGCCGATCCAGACGGGTTTTGCTGCCGGTTGCGCGCCTACGGTGATTTCCTGCGCGGTGTTCCCGGTGAACTCGAACACGGGGTTGAATTATTCGCTCGACGCTCAGGGTTCGTACAACGTGGGAGACCACTGGTTTGTTGGGGCGTTTGTGAGTGGGAACAATACGAACAACTACAACACGATTTCGGGTGGGTTCTTTGCGCGATTCCTGTTCAAGCCGCAGTATCCTAGGGCGGATTATCCGACGGGGCTGTTTCCGTTTGAGGGGTTCCGTCCCGTACGGGTTCCTTAGGCCACGCCTTTTTGCTGCAAAGTTCTGAGGCGGTATGTAGCCAGCCGGGGAGCTCTGGGGTTATCCGGCGTGGAAGTGGAACAGGTTGCCGTCCAAATCTTTTACCGTGAACTGCCGCAGGCCCCAGGGTTTTGTTTCGAGCGGGTCAGCGATGAGGGCGCCGCGCGCCTTGAAGGTCTCATACGTGCTGTCGAGGTCCTCGGTGAATACCCAGTTAGTGGCGGCTTCGAACGGTGGAACTCGCTTGCGAAAGAAGATGGCGACATCGCCGCCTGAGACTGCGCCGATGCTCTTGTCCTCGGTCAACCAGCCGATCTCAAGTCCAAATACATCGCGATAGTGCTCTTGCGCGCGTTCGACATCTCGGACGGGTAACTCCGGCACTGGATGGTTCATGGGGTCCACCTTTGTTGGCGTGACAGCCGCGAATGGAGAATACCAAGTGCGAGCGATAAACAGGCAATTCCCATTTTCGGGAGAGCTGGAGCGCTTGACAGCTTTGAGGTGAGCCGGCGGCAGGAACGGATGGTTCTGACGTTTATTGAATTCGCTTGCACAGTATCGTTCAGCGACGTATAAAGCTCACATACGAACAAATTCAGTCCTCGGCTCATGAGCAGTTTGACGCCGGAAGCAGAGGCTGCTGGAGCGGTTGTGTCTTTGTGGGCCAAGATCGTCATGGGTCGCCGGCGGTGGGTTGCGTCCGCTCTGGTTGCGGGGTTGTGGAGTATGGGGGCCGCAGCCTCGAGTTCGGTGCCGGATTGGGTGAAAGCTGCGGCGCAGATGGAGATGCCGCACTATCCGGAGTCGACCAAAGCGG
>CAZZYB010000474.1:0-3417 GCA_964658125.1 uncultured Acetobacteraceae bacterium
TATTTCGTTCAATCTTGAGGTGATGCCGCAGAAGTCTACGGATTTTTATCCGAAGCTGCTGAGTGGGTTGGCGATGTATACGCTGGATTAGGACGCGGTAGCCGAAGACGCAGATTCCCTTCGGGAATGACAACAAAAAAGGCAAAGACAGAACGGCTCCGTGAGGTGATGCAGCCTGGCAGCCGAGCGTAGGATGTGGCATGGCGAGTGCTGCTGTCTTCAACTATCGCGGTGAATATGATGAGAACTGGCCGCTGCCGGAAATCCTGACTCTAGAGCAGTATCGGCGTGTGTTTTTTCGACCGGACGCTCACTTTGTGGACGGCCAGATCATTCCTCGCACCCTGGGTGACCGTACCCACAGCGAAGCCGTCGGTGCTGTCATCGGCGGCCTTTGCTCGGCAGCACTAAGGTGTTGCATCAGTCTTCGCCTTCAGACATCACCAACGCGCATACGGGTCTGTGACATTGCTGTGCTGTCCCCCAGCGCTCCAGCTGAACCCGTGCCAACGATCGCGCCTCTTCTGTGTATTGAAGTGATCACGACCGGGCAAACGCCAGAAGATGAGATCCCGACGCTGGACGACTATGTCAGCATGGGTGTCCAAAATATCTGGCTGATTGATCCGTTGCGTCGCGCAGCTCTTACCTACCACGGGGCTGGGTTGCATGAGGCTGATCCGAGCCGTTTGACGGTCGCGGGTACGCCGATCCATCTCGATCTCACCGAGGCGTTCGCGGCGCTCGATTAGGTCGCGCCTACAGCGCTCTGGTCTACCTATGCTGAGTACCCAGGGCGTTGCCCTGGGCTGGGATATCGTCGCGCCTTCAGCGCTTCAAATCCGCTCTAACCCGGTAAGCCGCGGCCTTTCCAGTGCTGGTCTTCGTCGCGCGCCCTTGTGAATTGGAATCTTTCATCGCGATATGCCTTCGAGCGGGGAGCTGGCGGTGGCATAGAGTTTGCGGGACATGCGGCCGGCTTGGAAGGCTTCGCGGCCGGCTTCCGTGGCTTTCTTCATGGCAGAGGCCATGAGGACGGGGTCTTTGGCGCCGGCGATTGCGGTGTTCAGCAGGACGGCGTCGAAGCCTAGTTCCATGGCTAGCGCGGCGTCTGAGGCGGTGCCGAGGCCGGCGTCGACTATGAGTGGGACTTCGGTGATGAGTTCGCGCATCATGCGGAGGGTGTAGCTGTTGGCGATGCCGAGGCCGGTGCCGATGGGGGCTCCGAGGGGCATGACGGCGGCGGCTCCGGCGTCGATGAGGCGTTTGGCAAAGACTATGTCGTCTGTGGTGTAGGGGAGAACGGTAAAGCCTTCCTTGACCAGGACGCGGGTGGCTTCAACTGTGGCTTGAACGTCGGGGTAGAGGGTGGGCATGTCGCCGATGACTTCGATCTTGACCCAGTCAGAGAGGCCTACTTCCCTACCGAGGCGGGCGGCGCGGATGGCTTCTTCGGCGGTGTAGCAGCCGGCGGTGTTGGGGAGGAGAAAGTACTGTTTGGGGTCGATGAAGTCGAGGAGGGACTCTTTGGCGCGGTCGAGCTCTACGCGGCGGACGGCTACGGTGACCATTTCTGCGCCGGAGGCCTCGATGGCCGCCTTGGTTTCGGCTCCGTCTTTGTATTTGCCAGTGCCGACTATCAAGCGTGAAGCGAAGGTGCGTCCTGCGATGACCAACTGACTCATACTTCCAATCCTAATGCTTTCGTTAGACAGAAACGGCCCGCCCCGGAGGACGAGCCGTTATGCGGTGATCTGGTGGGATTGACTTGAGGCATCCGTCTCGGATGGGCCTCGGAGGACGGAAAGGCACTCAAATGCCTGACCGGTTAATGATAGAAAGACCTCCAGGTCTAGAGCACGAATGCTCTAAGCCTCAGTCACCTCACGTTGAGTAAAGCAACAACTGGAACAATCAATTTTCATAGGCTAGACCATCCTCCTTTCCCGTGTTGAGTCCTAAATTACTACTTCGTTAACCCCCTGTCAAGAGTTGCCGGCGGGCCGGTTTGCATCAGATAGCTGATGCCAAAGGAGGCACTTTTGAGACCAGCGACGATTATTGGGATCCTTTTGATTCTTATTGGCATTGCGGGGTTTGCGATGGGTGGGTTCAGCTTTACGCATGAGAAGAAGGATGTGGACCTGGGGCCGCTGCAGGTGTCGCAGGAGAAGAAGGAGACGGTGCCGATACCGCCGATTTTGAGCGGGATTGCGCTGCTGGGTGGGATTGCGCTGGTGGTTGTGGGGGCGAAGAGCAGGTAGCTTTTCGGGACAGCCGGACGGGGTCCCGGCTAAACTGAATTGATCCCATGCTCCAGGCCGCTACATTTCGCAAGCTGTCGCTGTTCGTCTGCCTGATGGTGGCGAGCCGAGCCGTGGCGCAGACCGGGCCTCCGCAGCCGGGTTCGGCGGACCAGAACAATCCTCAGACGGCTGCACCGCAGTTGACAGTGTTTCCTCATCCGGATGCGGCGCGGTACCTGATCTCCGGGCAGGCGAATATTATTTTTCAGGCGCATCCGGGGTTTCATTCGCCTTATGAGGGTGTCAATTCCCTGCTGGGGCGCGGGGAGTATAAGACTTCGCTGGTGGGGACGCTGTACCTGGGGCTGCGGGTGCACAAGAATCTGCGGTACAACACGGATGTTATTTATAACGAGGAGTCGGCTGGGGGGCGCGGGGTTTCGGAGGCGCTGGGGCTGGCTGGGTTTACGAATCTCGATGTGGTGCGGAATCCTTCATTGGGGCCGATCCCTTATCTGGCGCGGGCGGAGATTCATCAGACGATCGGGTTTACGGACAAGATGGTGGAGAGCGAGCGGACGCAGTTTTCGCTGGCTACGAGGGTGCCGGAGCGGCGGCTGGATCTGCGGATTGGGCGGCTGAGTGTGCCGGATGCGCTGGATATCAATGGGCCGGGGTCTGACTCGCATTTGCAGTTTTTGAACTGGACGGCGGATAACAATGGCGCGTGGGACTATGCGGCGAATACTCGCGGGTACACGAATGCGGCGATTGTGGAGTACGACGATGTGCACTGGTCGGCGCGGTATGCGCTGGCGCTGATGCCTACGGTGGCGAACGGGGTCGATCTGGAGTGGGATTTGGGGAGGGCTCGGGGGGAGAATGTTGAGTTGGAGTGGCGGAAGCTGCCGGTGGGGCGGTGGTTGGCGGCGGAGCGCAAGGGGACGGTGCGGCTGCTGGGGTATGTGAACCACGCGAATATGGGGGTCTATCGGACGCAGAATAATGTGGCGATTGTCGGGCATACTGCGCCGGATATTACGGCTCATGCGGCGGCGGTGACGGTGAAGTATGGGGTGGGCTTGAATTTTGAGCAGGAGTTGACGCCGGAGCTGCGGGCGTTTGGGCGGTTTGGGTGGAATGAGGGTCAGCATGAGAGCTATGCGTATAC
>CAZZYB010000475.1:0-3406 GCA_964658125.1 uncultured Acetobacteraceae bacterium
CTCCGCAACCACCTCGCCCGCCCCTCCTCCCGCGTAGGCGTCGTAGGCATCGGTGGCCTCGGCCACATGGGCCTCCAGTTCGCCCGAGCCTTCGGTTGCGAAGTCACCGCCTTCTCCACCTCCAAAGACAAGCAGGCCGAAGCCCTCACCCTGGGCGCCCACAAGTTCGTCAACACCCGCGACACCGGCGCCCTCAAAAAAGTAGCGGGCAGCTTCGACCTCATCCTCTCCACCGTCTCCGCCGACCAGGACTTCCAGGGCTTCGTAGGAGCCCTCCGCCCCAAGGGCACCCTCGTAGTCCTCGGAGCCTCCCCCTCAGCCCTGCAAATCCAACCCTTCAGCCTCATCTCCGGCCAGAAAGCGGTAGCAGGCAGCCCCACCGGCAGCCCCGGCGACATCCACGAAATGCTCGACATAGCCGCCCGCCACAACATCAAGGCCATCACCGAGCGCTTCGCCATGAAGGACGCCAACACCGCCATAGCCAAAGTAAAGAAGAACCAGGTCCGCTACCGCGCCGTCCTCACCAACTAGGCCCTGTTCCCGGATGCAATGCCGGCCTCTTTACCGCATCGTGCCGCAGTAGCAGCGGGCTTCAGCCAGCGGTAAGCGCGCGCACAGGGTATGGGCTTTAGAGGTTGCTGAAAAAGCCACGTTTCGTCCTCGTTTCGTTAAGTCGGTGGCGTAAGAGGTTGCTGAAAAAGGCACGTTCGTCTTCGTTTCGTTAAGGCGGTGGCCTCATAGCATCGCCACGAATTCGGGTTTTAGAGGATGCTGAAAAACGCCGATTTCGTTAAGGCGGTGGCTTCAGCCACCGCGTCAATGCCGCAGAATCGAATCGGCTTCAGCCGCTGAGGTAAGGCCGAAGGCCATCAATGCTTTTTCAGCACCCTCTTTAGCCTTTGCGCAGATCGAACTCTACAGCCATAAGGAATGCGCTACAGCACAACCCAGCCCGTCGCGCACACCTCATCGCAGGATGACAAACTCCAACGGTTGCAGCTTGATTCTGACCGAAGCTCCCGCCGGTCCATTGTCGATCGCAACCGTGATTCCGGTAGCCCCCGCGTTGCTGTAGAGCACTTCCATCTGCCCTCTGCCGGCCTGGATCGAGCTATCCACCAGCACGTGGTCCTCGCGCCCATCCGACGTGGACGTGTTATACGCAACCAGCACTTCCGAGCCCGCCAGCAACCGGGAAAACGCCAGCGTGCAGGGCTGCCCCTGGGCATACCCAAAATCCACACCGTTTCCCGATATCTGCCGAAAGTAGATTCTCCCAAAGCGCAACTCCGGATTCTGTCGGAACTGCGCCGCGATCTTCGCAATCTCCACATAGATGCGGCACTTCGGGTTGAGCAGCGTTTTGCCGGCATCGTTCAAATCGAACAGGCTCTCGCGAATGAGCGCGTCGCTGTCTCCCACTCCTGAAAAACCCTGTTCTGTCCCGTAATAAATGCAAGGCGTGCCTATAGCTGTCAGCAAATAACCGATGCCGGCAATGATCTGATCGTCCGGAGAGCCATTTCCAAACCGCCGCTTCGGATCGTTGCCTACACTGTCATGATTGTCGACAAACGTCACGAGGTATCGTCCCAGTTCGCCCCGCGTCAGCGCCCCGTTATTCAACGCGTCATAGCGCGCTTTCAACGCATCCGGATTCGTCATGCCCTTCAGCACACCGGGCAGCGTGAAGTACAGCGGAAAGTCGAGCACGGAAGACAGCCCAAAGTAAATATCACCGTGATCATCCGCGGCCGTATTCGGTCCGGTGTAGTGGTTGATGGCGTCATCGCCCGCAATCAGTTCCCCAAAAGTAAAAAAGCTGCGCTTACCCAGCCGATGCGCGTACTCGTTCACGCCGGTGCAGAATCGCGACACAGCCTTGGCGCCCATGTGCTTGACCGCATCCATGCGGAACCCATCCACATCCGTCTCCCGGATCCACCAGCTATGCATTCGCACCTGCACATCGATCAGGTGCAGCCCATCGGGATTCTCGTCATTGTTGTAGTCCTTGAGCGAATCGAAGTCGCCATCCTGAGCCTCCGGAAGCGCATCCCAGTTCCGGATCCGGCCACGCCGGTGATACACACGCTCATCACGCAACTCCACCGGCAGAGGACGGTCCGGGCGCCGAAAAGCATCCAGCGGAAACTGCTGATCGTTGAAATAAAAATAATCCTTATCGAACGGATACTGCCAGTTGTCGCCCGAGTGGTTCAACACCACATCCAGAAACACCTTCATCTCAAGTTCATGCGCGGCAGCCACCAGGTCGATCAGGTCCTGCTTGGTACCAAACCGTGGATCGACATCCATGTAGTTCTGGATCGAATAGCCATGATAATTTCCCGAGGCAGGATCAGGTGCGCCATTGTTCTCGAAGATAGGCGAAAGCCAGATCGCCGTACACCCCAGCCCCTGAATGTAATCCAGGTGCTTCGTCACACCCTTCAGCTTGCCACCGCAGAACTGCCCCAGTTGCGCCAGAGAACCACTCCCCTGCGTCCTGTCGGCTGTCTCTACAGCGGCTCGCGGAGCACCGTCATCAAAGCGATCCACCAGCAGGAAGTAAATGAACTCCTCCCGCCACTCACGATCGCAATTGAAATATTTCCGGTCGGAAGGAACTTCCAGGTCTAAGGAAAAAACGGAGTCCAGGGGCATAGGAGTACCTCTCAGTTTTAGGCCGCGGTCAGGCGATTCTAGGGCACAATTCCCTCCAGCGAAACTGGAATCGAGTCCGCAACGAAATTTTTTTGAAGAAAGACAGCCTATTCACGCGTTCAAGCAGCTAAACCCGCCACATCTTCCAACCCGGTACGATAACCCCACATGCGCTTCGAGCTCTTCATAGCCGCCCGCTACCTCCGCGCCCGCCGCCGCCAGGCCCGCACCGCCAAAACCGGTATGGTCGGCTTCATCACCGCCATCTCCGTCATCGGTGTAGCCGCCGGCGTAGCCGCCCTCATCATTGCCCTCGCCATCACCAACGGCATGCGCCGCGACCTCCAGGAGCGCCTCGTAGGCGCCACCGCCCACGTAGAACTCATGCGCACCGCAGGCGACGGCATCCACGACTGGCGCCCCCTCATGGCCCGCCTCGCCACCCTCCCACACATCCAGGCCGCAGCCCCCGGCCTCTACGGCCAGGTCCTCATCTCCCGAGGAGCCCGCTCCGGCGGAGCCCTCATCAAAGGCATCATCCCCACCGACGAACGCAACGTAGGAGACCTCCTCCAATCCATCAAACAAGGCACCGCCGACGACCTCAACCCAGCAACCCCGCACTCTGAACCCTCACCCCTGGAACCTGAAACCTCCTCCACGCCCCCCATCGTCATCGGCCACGAACTAGCCCTCACCCTTGGCGCCACCCTCACCGACACCATCCTCGTCACCA
>CAZZYB010000476.1:0-1930 GCA_964658125.1 uncultured Acetobacteraceae bacterium
CCTTCTCGCCGAAGACCAAACCATGCTTCGCGGAGCCCTGGCCGCTCTCCTCGAACTCGAGCCCGACATCTGCGTAGTCGCCCAGGCCCCCAACGGCCGCGAAGCCATTCGCCTCATCCGCGAACACACCCCCGACGTCCTCGTCACGGACATCGAGATGCCCGAAATGACCGGCCTGGAACTGGCCGCCACCCTCAAGCAGGCCGAATCCAAAACAAAGGTCATCATCCTCACCACCTTCGCCCGCCCCGGCTACCTCCGCCGCGCACTAGACGCCGGAGCCCGCGGCTATCTCCTCAAAGAGCGCCCCGTCACCGAGCTAGCCGAAGCCATCCGCCGCGTCCACCGGGGGCTCCGAGCCGTGGACCCCGCCCTCGCCGCCGAAGCCTGGTCCGCCGACGAAGACCCTCTTTCCGACCGCGAGCGTCAGATCCTGCAACGCGCCGGCGACGGCCGCTCCAGCTCCGAAATAGCCGCAGAACTCCACCTGTCGGAAGGCACCGTGCGTAACTATCTCTCCGAAGCCATCGCCAAACTAGGCGCCGCCAACCGAGTAGACGCCGCCCGCATAGCCCGCACCCGCGGCTGGCTCTAACTCGCGCCTCGTTATTCAGCAGCGTCGCGCGATACATTGTTAGCCATGCCTTCAAATGCCAACGCAACCGCCCTCATTGAAAAACGTCTACTCGACTGTTGTTCGCGCAGACGTGCCCTGGAGATGTGGCTTGGCATGCTAAAGCCACTGCGCTGGATCACCGTGATCGGCTCTGTGTCACTATCAGCAATCGCTGGAGCGGCCTTTCTCACTAAGACTGGCTCAAGTTCCACGGGTCCACTCGTGGCAGGTATTTGCGCCATCACGGCATCCATTCTTAGTCTCTTGCACACCACTTTCAAATGCGATGAGCATCAAGCCAACTGCGCTCGCTTGATCGGTTCTTACGAATCGCTTGAAGCGAGCTTCGAAACTTTGCAACTCACCCGCGAAGAGCCGCACGAGTCGGAAGTCAAAATGCTGGAGAATCGCTATGAAGAGCTTGTGGCGGAAAGCGCCGCAATAGCTCCGGCACGATTTCTCAAACATGCCAGGCAGGAAATCAAACAAACATAAAGCGTCACCTGAGCCCATGTCCTGTGCGAAAAACTACACGGGCCGCGTGCGCCCCATTCCCAACCGGCCTCCTCCACCTTCGGCCTGCTGCCCGCGCAGCTCCGCGCCGGCTTGAACCTCCCCTGACGCCCCCGTCGCATCTCACCCTCAGCGAGGTTCCATGAAAGACATTCTCAAGCTGGCCATTATCTCCGCATCCACCGCGCTTCTCCTCGCCGGCTGCAAAAAGACCGACGACAACACCATCAACTACAAGAGCGCCATCAACACGTATTACGAAGCCACCCCCGCCTGCATCTGGGACGCGCCGAAACAGTTCCCGCACCAGGTCACCACCGCCGACACCGATAAAACCACCCACTACGACGCCCTCTTCGATCAGGGTCTCCTCACCCGCACCACCGGCGACAAGAAAGCTCTGCTCGGCCTTATCAGCAAGCAGGTCACCAACTACGACCTCAGCGACAAGGGCCGCGCCGCCTGGACCGCAGACACTACTCAACCTGGCTTCGGCAACTTCTGCTACGGTCATCGCTCCGTCTCTTCCATCGACAGCTCCACCCCGACTACCGGCCAGCCCGGCGCCACCTCCGTCGTCACCTATCACTACACCTTCTCCAGCGCACCCGACTGGGCCCGCGCCACCGAAACTCAAACCGCCTTCCCGCAGGTGCAGGCCGACCTCACCGGCGGCGTCGCCACTGCCACCCTCGTCGACACCAGCAACGGCTGGCGAGTAGCGCCGTCCACCACCACACACAAACCCGTTACCGGCTCTGACGGCAAAATTGTCGAGTAAAAATCGGAAAAAAGAGAGGG
>CAZZYB010000476.1:1969-3402 GCA_964658125.1 uncultured Acetobacteraceae bacterium
CGCGACGACTGTCGCGGCCCTCTTTTTCCTAAATGGGGGACTAAAAATCCCACCCATCAGCTTCATCATCCGAAGGCCCGCCCCCCGCAAAAATCATCCGCTGCGTCTCTTCAAACGACTTCATCTGATACTGCGCCGGCGGCACACCGCCCGCCAAATTCTTCACAAAGTAATCCCACCGCCGCCGCATCATGTACTGCGAAGCCTCTGCGTACCCGTGATGCGCGTTCGGGAAAATGATCAAGTCAAAATCCTTGTTTGCCTTGATCAGCGCATCCACGACCAGCAGCGTATTGTTCGGCGGAACATTGTCGTCCATTGAGCCATGGGCCAGCAGCAGCTTCCCCTTCAGGTTCGCCGCGTAGTTCTGATTGGCATGAGCATCGTAGTTGCTCTTGCCATCCGCCCCAATCTTCTCCAAGCCCGCCCAGCGCTCATCCCAATCATCTTCGTAGTCGCGATTGTCATGGTTGCCGCTCTCCGCAATCCCCACCTTGAAGAAATCGGGGAAGTGGAACATAGCCGAGACGGTCGCATTCCCGCCGCCCGAGTGTCCCCAGATCCCCACGCGATCCGCATCGATCCAAGACCACTTCGCCGCCAGCTCCTTGATCCCCGAAACCTGGTCCGGGATGGTGTCATCGCCCATCTCCTCCGGCTTCGACGCATGAGCATCATGAAAGGCCTTCGTACGGCCCGGGTTCCCCATACCGTCAATGCACACCACGATAAACCCAAGCTCCGCCAGCGCCTGGTTATCGCGTACCGACGGGCTGAACGACCGCCCCGGACATCCCGAACCCTGCGGTCCCGGATACACATAATCCACGACCGGATACTTCTTCGCCGCATCGAACGTCGTCGGCTTCCACACAAACCCATACAGCGGCGTCTTGCCGTCGCGAGCCTTCACCGTGATCGGCACCGGAGGCTTCCATCCCGCCGCCATCAGCGCCGAAGCATCCTGCTTCGCCAGCGTTGCAAGCACCTTACCCGAGTTGTCGCGAACCACCGCCGTCGCTGGCATCTCCACCGTCGAATACACATCCACAAACGTGCTTCCATCGGGCGAAGGCGTCACCGCATGGTCCGCGACTTCGGGCGTCAGCAGCTTCTGATTCTTGCCGTCGAAGTCCACACGGTAGTAGTTGTTGAAGTAAGGGTCCTCACCCTTCTCCTTGCCCACGGCCGCAAAGTAGATCACGCGGTTCTTCTCATCCACATGCACGATGTCCGCAATCGGCCCATCGCCATGCGTGATCTGATTCTTCAGCTTGCCCGTCGCGAGGTCGTACAGGTACATCTGCCCGTAGTTGGAGCGCTCGGAATACCAGAGAAACTCATTCGTCGCGGGCAGGAAGCGCCAGTTCACCTTGTCCTGGCCGCTCTCGTAGTAGCTGTCCGCGTGCTCGTGGTAAACGTCGCGGATGTCA
>CAZZYB010000477.1:0-3401 GCA_964658125.1 uncultured Acetobacteraceae bacterium
CCCCCACATCAAATCCACCCGCCCCATCGCTCTCCAAACCCCGGATATTCATGTGCAGCACCAGCCCATCAAACCCCTCCTCCGGCACCAGCAAGTTACTCCCCCCACCAAGCAGAAACAGCGCCACCCCACGCCCGTCGGCCCAGGCCACGGCGGCCCGCACATCAGACTCGCTCACCGCCTCAGAAAAAAAACGGGCGGGGCCCCCGACGCCGAACGTCGTGTACCCCGCCAGCCCAACCTGTTCGCGTATCTCCACCGCTTCGAGCCTAATACAAACGGCTACTCATGCCGATGCATCGACCACCCAAGATACTTGCTCGAAGCCTCCAGCACTGGTTCCGCCACGCTAGAAAAATTCGCCGCCACATGGTGCTCAAAGCCCTGCTCGCAGATCATCCGCAGCAGCTTCTGCATGTTCGGAATCTCCACCACACCCGCCCCGCCAAACGTGTTCAGCGGATCGTCTGTAAACCGTCCCTGTCCCACATAACCCGTAATCCGCCCCGTAAAATCATCGGTCGAGAAGCGCGCAAAACTCATGTCCCCGGCCTTCACGGTGCCATCGAGAGTCCCATGCGTATTCTCCTTACCCACGGTCCCCGCAATGATCAGCTGATAGTCCATCTTTACGCCTTCGCGGAAGAAGTGCTTCGGCAGATTCGAGCAGTGAAAACACACCGCCTTGTCGGGATTGTCCCCATAGTTATTGTTCCAATCCAGCAATGCCGAGGGCGTCTCGCTGGCCAGCGTCAGCGCATACATCGACAGCGTCCCCAGCACGTCCACTTCGCAAGCCGACGGAATCAAATTCTCGCTCATCATGCTCATCACCGTGCATGGCACAATCCCGAGGTACTCCTCAATCGAAGTCCAGCACTGCACCGCCGACACCGTCAGCTCCGACGCCGCCATCCACCCATCGATCACCGCGCCCAGCTTCGCCATCTTCATCAGCGCCGCTTCAGGAGTAGACCCCACAGGAATGTACTTCTTGATCGCCGCAAGCTTAGCCTGCACCGCATCATCGTTGTCCTTCGACCTCTCGATCCGCCCCATCACCTCGGACAAATCCAGCGTCTCCACGGTAATCCCCGACCTCTCCAGCAGCTTCTCCGAATACCGCACCGTATTGAACGCCGTAGGCCGAGCGCCAATCGCCCCAAACCGCACGTTCTTCAACCCCCGCACAATCCTGCAAACTGCCGAAAACGAGACCAGGTCCGCCTTGAACTCATCCGAGTCCGGCGCCTCCGTATGCAGCGTCGTCAGCGAGTACGGAATCCCATACTGCTTCAGGTTGTTGCAGATCGACATCTTGCCGCAAAAGCTATCGCGCCGAAACGCAATCCCCATCTTCCCCGTCGAATCAGGAGTCGCCTGGATCAGCACCGGCACCTGCAGATTCGCCAGCCGCAGCGTGTCCGCAAGCCCGCGCTCCTCGCCAAAATTCGGCAGCGTAATGATGATCCCGTCGATCTCAGCCGCATGCTTCTTGAACAACGCCGCACACTTCTTCGCATCCTCATACGTCTCGACAGCTCCATGCGCCGTCTCCTCCGGAGTCAGCACCACTGCCTTGATCCCCGCAGCCTCAAGCGCCGCGATCATCTCCAGCCGTCCGCTCGTCGCCAGGTGCGAAGGGAAGAATCCCCGGTTCCCAACCACCACGCCCATCGTCATTTGTCTGCCCATCGCATTCACCCCTTCATAGCCTAATGCTTCCAACATCAAAACGGCTGCGCACGAGAGTCGCGCGCAGCCGCAGGATAACCCTGAGTCTTACCCTTTACGGGGACGAAACCGCAGCGTATAAAACAGGCCGAAGATCAGCATCAGTGTGCCCCACCAGAACGTTGGATGCAGGTTATTAAGTACCGTCGGCGCCTCATGCCCGCCGAACCACTCCCAAGCCCCATACGGCGCCAGCACCAACCCATACAACAGTGTCAGCCCACCCACGAAAAACCAGATCGAGAACTTCTCCCCGCGTCCAGTACCTTCTGCCATCCTGTACCTCCTCGCGAACATCCTCGCGCTTTAGAAGAAAATTACGTTAAGCCCGATAAACAGCACGCACACCACGCAAGCCCAGAAAATCGGCTTCTGCCAGATCGTCGCCGACCCATCGTGCGGAATAATCGTGGCGCCATACACCAGCCCATTCAGCTCAGCATCCGTCTTCGGCTTCGTCACCAGGCTCACGATCACCGTCACCGAAACGCAGATCAGCCAGCTCCACAGCGCGCGGAACATGTTCTCCGCCATCGGCTGTGCATCCGGAGAAAGCGCAATGTGCGAAAGCGCAATCGCCTTGTGCGCCGCGTCCCCGGTGCTCGTATAGATGAACATGCCAATCGACGATGCCGTCCCCGCCAGCAACCCAGCAAACCCGCCGGCATTCGTCGCACGCTTCCACAACATACCCAGGATGACCGTCCCAAACAGCGGCGCAATAAAGAAGCTGAACAGCGCCTGCACGTAATCCATGATCGACGCCGCATGCATCACCAGGTAAGCCGTCCCGATCGAGATCAGCATTCCCACCACGGTCGAAACGCGGCCCATGAAAACGTAGTGCTGATCGCTGGCGCGCTTGTTCATATACGCGCCATAAATGTCATACGTCCACACCGTTGAAAAGGCGCTGACGTTGCCCGCCATGCCTGACATGAACCCTGCCACCAGCGCCGTGATACCCAACCCCAGCAGCCCCGGTCCGCAGTATCGAATCAGCATCAGCGGCAGCACCTGGTCATACGAAGCCTGACCCGTTCGAGCGGCCACGGCGGCCGGCACAAGGTGATACGCCGCATGCCCGTTCGACATCAATCCCAACGCCAGCAATCCCGGCAAGATCACGATCAGCGGCACCGCCATCTTGAACGCCGCGCCAATCACCGGTGCCATCTTCGCCGCGCGCAAATTGTTCGCGCTCAGCACCCGCTGCACCACCAGGAAGTCCGTCGTCCAATAACCAAAGCTGATGATCGAGCCCAGACCAAACACAATCCCAATCCAGTTAATTCCCATCGGATTGTCTTTGAAGTGCCCCAACGTAGACCACAGATGCGTGTAATTGTTATTCCCGACATTGACCGCAATCTGCGCCTTCAGATTCGTCCAACCGCCGGCTTCAATCAGTCCCAGGATCGGAATCATCGCCGCTCCGGCCCAGATCAGCACAAACTGCAGCACCTCATTGATGATTGCCGATCGCAAGCCGCCCAGCATCACGTAGAGCGCCACGGTTCCGGCGCCAACCCAGATGGAGAACGTAATGTTCCACCCCAGCACCGTCTGCATCACCACGGCCATCGCGTACATGTTCACGCCACTCATCAGGATCGTCATGAGCGCGAACGAGACCGCGCTGACCGCACGCGTACCCTCCCCGAACC
>CAZZYB010000478.1:0-3388 GCA_964658125.1 uncultured Acetobacteraceae bacterium
CGGGTTAGCCGACTCTTCGCAGGATGGCAGGGTGCCAAAGTATGAGCATCGAGTGCGCGACCGTCTGCAGCTCCGGCGCGATGAGACGGCGGTGATCTGCCTGCTGCTGCTGCGGGGCCCTCAGACTCCGGGAGAACTTCGGACGCGGTCGGAGCGGATGTTTGGGTTTGACGATCCGGCACAGGTGGTGGCGACGCTGCAACGGTTGGCTTCGCGTACAGAGGAGGAACACTCGGAGGGCGCGCTGACGATTCAGTTGGCGCGGCAGCCGGGAGCGCGGGAGAGCCGGTGGGCGCATTTGCTATCGGGGCCGGTGGATGTGGGGGCGGTGGGGCAGGGCCCAGGTTCCAGGGCTCAGGGTTCAGAAAGCTCTGGATTGATGCAACAGGTTGAGGAGTTGCGGCGGGAGGTTCGGGAGCTGCGAGAGAGGTTGGATCGCTTGGAGGGAAACGGCTGATTCGCCCTTCTGGCGTTTACAGTGGCGATTACATATTGGTGTTGCCGGCGCGCATGTCTTCATTGAAGTGGGGCTTGATGAAGTTGAGGCCGTCGGCGAGTTCGGCGTGGAACTGGGCGTGGCGGGCGGTGAGTTCGGCGGTTGGAGCGGCAAACTCGCCGCCGTCCGAGAGCTTGAGGAGGCCTGCGGCTTCGAGCTTAGCCGCGACAGACTTTAATTCAGCGGCGGTGGTATTGAGGTACTGTGCGTCTCGGGGGTCGGCGATCCAAACCGGGGCGCTGCCGCCGAGGACTCCGGAGAGCCAGTAGGTTTTGGCGGTGAGGAAGTCCGAGCGCTTGGTGTCGTCCGTGTCGTTGAAGATGAAGATGCGCTGCTTCATGCTGTAGTAGCGGGTGGTAACCGGGACGGGCTGGCGGTTGCCGGACTTGGTGAGCTCAAGCTGGCCCTGGTCCATTGTTTTGCGGACGGCGTTATAGATGAAGCTTTCGGCGAAGGGTTGTTCCAGCGCGGTGACGACTTCGGCGAAGGTCTGCGTTAGGGAGGCGGAGATTTTGGCGTGGAGAGTGGGCGCTTCGCCGGTTTCGAGGTTGACCTCGCCGTGGACGAGAGAGGTGTCGGCACCGGAGGTGGAGCCGTGGAACGGCCAGCCGAACTTGTCGAAGCTTAGCGGAAGGCCGAGCATGGCGAGGTAGGTGTCGGGGCGCGGGTTGCGGAGGCGGCGGGCGCTCTCGGAGAAGTACGTGGCGAGTTCCGTGGCGTAGGCCGGGTTGGCGGCGTCGAAGGTTTCGCTCAGTTCGAGGGTCTGGGTCTTGGTCGGCTCGGCGGCAAGGGCGAGGGTGAAGCGGGTGGTCGGGTTGCCGGAGTAGTCCTGGCCGGGGGCGATGTCGGAAATTTTCAGGCCGGAGGGACCAGTGATGGTTTCGATCTGTGCGGCGAGCGTTTCGGGTGTGGCGATCATTCTGTTTCCTTTGGGTGCCGGTGGTAGGCCCCCCCCCTATCTTTTTGCGCAAGCGATTGATTCGATGCGGCTTAAGTCTGGACTTCGGGGGACTAAAGTCTCCGGGTCTCGGGGGTGGGAAGGTGCTTCCACGAGTTTGTTTCCCTGTCTTTATTGTATCTGCCCTGTCAAGGATTTTCGCTTCAAAGTGCGGTCGAAGAAGTCGGCTGCGGCTGTGTAGGCTGCCAGCCAATCGCGGTGGAGGACGAAGCCGTGGAGCTCGTCGGGGAAGATGAGTTCTTCGACGTGGACGCCGCGGGCGCGGAGAGCGTCGGCTAGCATGGGGGTTTGAGTGTAGGCGACGTCGGGGTCGTCGTCGCCGTGGATGAGGAGGACGGGGGATTTCCACTTGTCGACATCGGCCATGGGGGAGGAGGCGTGGGCGATGGCGGCGATCTTCTCCTGCTCGGCGAGGGAGCCGCGCAGCCAGTCGGCGGCGGCGTTGTCCTCGCGGGCCCACTCGTGGACGCCGTGGAAGTCTACGCCGGCGGCGAAGAGGTCGGAGTTGCGGGCGAGGGCAAGGCCGACGAAGTAGCCTCCGTAGCTACCTCCCCAGATGCCGATGCGGTTGGCGTCGACGTCGGGCCGCGAGCGGAGATAGGCTGCGGCGCCGAGCGCGTCGGCGTATTCGGCTGCCCCGTCCGCGCCGCAGTGCTGGCACTGGCGGAAGTCGAGGCCGTAGCCGATGCCTCCGCGGTAGTTGACGCTCAGAACGATGTAGCCGCGCGAGGCGAGGTACTGGTTCATGGCGTAGGCGTTCGAGTAGTAGTCCATGGAGGGGTAGCCGAGTAGCATCTGGCGTTTTGGGCCTCCGTGGAAGAAGAGGATGGCAGGGTGCTTGATGCCTTGATATCGGCCCGGACGGAGGTCGATGCTCGAAGCTCCGAAGAGCTGGCCATGAATGTGGTTAAGGTCAGTGGGGCTGAACGGCTCGATGAGCAAATGATTATCTTCGACGCCAGCGGCATTGAAGACCACTTGTTTCGGTTCGACCATCACCTTGGCGGGATAGGTTGGAGGTGTAAACGACGCGTGTAGTGGTTGCGGCTTTATGACTTCGTCCATGTAAGAGACTGGCTTTGAACTTACGATCGTCGGATGCATCGGGTATTGTGCGCTGGATACGAGTGCAGCGATTGTCCCATTGGCAAGTTGGACTGGGTGCGTGGCGATAGCGTCCCTTGGTGTGAGCGGAAGGGGGAATACGTGCGGCTTGCTGCGGTCGATATCGACTTTCCAGACGGTCCGAATGTCGCTGGCCCCGGTCAATGGATAATTCCTATCACATTCGCCGACGACGCAGTTCATGAACGCGCCAGCCGAAGCGTAGATGAGGCTCATGCCATCCTTGCTGACGACTGCATCTTCAACCTCCACCATCTGCTGCTCCAAATCGGCGAACAGATCGCGCGGCTTTCCGCCTGCGGTGGAGACTATGTACGGATGAAGATAGCCGCTTTGCTCGCTGAAGAAGATGATCCGGTTTGCCAGTGCCCAAAGCAGATGCGGTTCGCCTGTGGACATTCGGGGTTCGAGGCTGCCGGGTTTGTTGGGTTCGGGGGAGTAGAGGGTACGGTTTTCGCCGGTTGCGACGTTGAGCAGCTGAATCGACCACGGGTTAGCCGACGTTCGCGCGCCCGAGAACTCCGAATCACTTGTAAACGGGAATCGTAGCCACGCCACTTGCTTGCCGTCGCGCGAAAAGATCGGGGCGGAGTCGTTGCCGGTGGACGGGGCGGGGAAGGTGAGGGAGTGGGTGGTGAGGTCGTAGAGGGCGAGGTAGCTGTGGGTGCGGCGGCGGCTGATGTAGGCGAGCTTTGTGCCGTCGGGGGAGAGGGTTAGTTGGGAGGCTGTGCCGCGGTCGTAGAGGAGTTGGTGGTTGAAAGGGACGGAATCTTTGGGTGACGCGGGCGATGTGGCAGGTCCTTCGACTG
>CAZZYB010000479.1:0-3385 GCA_964658125.1 uncultured Acetobacteraceae bacterium
TCGAATTCCTCGAAGGCAAAACCCTGCCCGGCGTTGCAGCCCTCACCGACAAATAATCGAAGCCCACAGGAGTACCGTCAAAGCATGCGCAAGCCCCTCATCGCCGGCAATTGGAAGATGTACAAGACCCCCACCGAATCACTCGCGTTCCTCGACGAATTTCTGCCCCTCGTCGAAGGTCACACACGCGACGAGATTGCCCTCTTCCCCACCATGAGTTCGCTCGGCTACGTTCTCGACCGCACCGCGCGCACCAACGTCGACGCGGGCGCGCAGAACATGCACTGGCTCGACGAAGGTCCCTACACCGGCGAAACCTCGCCTACCATGCTCGTGTCGATCGGCTGTAAGCATGTTCTGCTGGGACACTCCGAGCAGCGGCTTTACTTCAACGAGTCGGACGACCGCGTCAACCTCAAGCTCAAGGCCGCCATCAATCACGCCATGACCCCCATCGTCTGCATCGGCGAAATGCTTGCGGAACGCCAGGATGGGCGCACTGAAGAGGTTCTCCGCAGACAGTTGAGCCTCGCGCTCCATACCGTCACCGCCAGCGAAGCCGCGCACCTGGTCATCGCGTACGAGCCCGTCTGGGCCATCGGCACCGGGTCGACTGCTACGCCACAGATCGCCGCCGAGGCCCATGCCATCGTCCGCAATGAACTCGCCAAACACTGCGGCCAGGACGTCGCCGACGCCACCCGCATCCTCTACGGTGGATCGGTCAAACCCGACAACATCAGTGAACTCATGGCTCAGGAAGACATCGACGGCGCCCTCGTCGGAGGCGCCAGCCTCCTCCCCGCCAGTTTCGCCAAAATCGTCCAGTACGCTTGAGGTCTTCTGGACCCTGAACCCTGGGCCCTGTTACTTCACCACGCCCGCCTGGTCCACCGGCCAGAAGACAAACGCCGCGCGCCCATACACGAGGTTTCGCGACACCGGGCCGAAGTCCCGGCTGTCACTCGAGATCAAGCGGTGGTCGCCCATCATGAAGTATTTCCCCGGGCCGATGACCATCTCCGGCACCGACCGCTCGTCCGTGTACTTCTTCGGAACGTAGGGCTCTTTCAGCGGCTTGTTGTTGACGTAGACCTGCCCATGGTCGATGCGCAGAATGTCGCCGGGCACCGCGATGACGCGCTTGATGTAGCTCTTGGTCGTGTCGTACGGATACTTGAAGACGACTACATCGCCGCGATGAATATCTTCCCCCACCAGCGATCCCGCCCAGGAGTACGCGAACTTGTTAATCAGCAGTCGGTCCTGGTCTTCGAGCACCGGAAGCATGCTCGTGCCTTCCACATGCACCGGTTGATACAGGAAGAAGATAATAAACAGCGATACGACGAACGCCACCAGCAGGTCGAGCCCCAATGAAAGCGAACTCCACCTCGGCTGAACGACAGGCTGAGGCGGCCAGGCTTTTGCCGCCGGCGCAGCCTCAACCACTTCTACCCTCTCTGTTGCCTGATCTTCCAAGTGTCTCCGTCTCTTCTCTATACTTTAGACGTGTTTTGTGAGGGCGCGTTTACTTCTTCGCCGCCACATCCGCCAAACCGAGGCCCGGTGCCAGCCCCTTGGGGTCCAGCCCCGCCGGCGACCACGCCTCCACGATCGCCTTCGCCAGTTTCGCAATGGTGAGTTCGCCCTCATTGTCCACCGTCCAGCTCTGGTCAACGTTGTCATAGGTGAAGATCGAAATGACCATCGGCCCGGCCTTCCCCGCCACCAGCGCCACGTCATTCCGCACCGCATTCAGCGACCCGGTCTTGCTGGCCGTGGTCCCATCCCCACCCTTGAGGTACCGCGGAATCGTCTCCGTATAGAACTGACTCTTCAACATCGTCAAAGCGACGTCACACACCGCTTTGTCCTCCGCGTCCATTGCCAGGAAGTTCGGCTCGCCCAGAGCGGCGCCCGCAGCATCAGGAATCCGCCGCAGGCTGCATCCGCCAATGTACCCGATCAGCGTCGCCATCTCTCTCGGAGTCGTCTTGCCCAAGCCAAACTTGGGCTGGTCCGCCGGCATGGGCCCGGTCGCCGGCTTGAACACCTTCTTGTACAGGTGAGTATTCTTCAGCCCCAACCCTTCCATGCGCGCGTTCACCGCCTCCACCCCGAAGCGGTCAATCGCCAGATTCGTCGCGGTGTTATCGCTTACAATCACCATGAACGTCAGGACATCCTTCAGCGTCAGGGTCATGGGTGCATCGAAAAAGTGCAGCATCCCCGAACCACCGACTGCCTCTCCCGCCTTCAATGTAATTTTTTCGTCCCATTTCGCCTTGCCTTCCCGGACCTCCTCCATCGCTTCATACAGGATCGCCAGCTTGATTACGCTCGCCGTTTGGACTGGCTCGTCCGCATTCAGCGCGACCGTCTGTCCTGTCGCGAAGTCTTGGGCAAACAGCGCAACCTTGCCGTGATGCCCCAAGGCAATCGTTTGCACACGCTTGTCCAGTTCTGGATTCGAACGGCTAACCTGCCCCACCCCAGCTCCTGCAGCAAGCCATGCCACCCCACACGCGCACAACAACAAACTCTTCATGCAAGGCATCTTACATGCGGCAAGCCCACTTTTCGAAAGGTCCAACGGACCACACCCCCTCGCGTCCGATTCGGCAGAGCACCCTCGACTGCGCTAGAATGGTAAGAGCACTACGTCCCTATGGCCACATTGACTATGCTCGAACCGCCCGCCACGGCAACGAAAGCCAGCCGCCCTGCTACCGACCTCCAGGGGTTAACCACCGAGCGTCCCAATGAAGCGTCCGCCGGGCTCGACACAAAGTCCGCCATCGAGATCGCTCGCATCATCAATCACGAAGACGCGAAGATCACCGCGGCGGTCAAAAAAGCCCTCCCCGAAATCGCCATGGTCATCGACACCGTTGCCCGTTCGCTGCGCGACGGCGGTCGCCTGATTTATGTCGGCGCCGGCTCCTCGGGCCGCATCGCCGCACTCGACGCCTCCGAGTGCCCCCCCACTTTCTCCACCGCCCCGTCGCAGGTCCAATACATCATGGCCGGCGGGCCCAAGGCCCTCGCAAGCGCCTCAGACGTCAACGAAGACTCGCCCGAGCTAGGCCAGCGTGACATCGCCCGCCGCCGTCCGACCCGCAAAGATATCGTCATCGGCATCTCCGCCTCCGGCCGCACACCGTACGTCGTCGGAGCCACCGAATACGCCCGCACCCGCGGCGCCAAGACAGCCGCCATCACCTGCAATCCGAATTCGGATCTGTCGCAGGTAGCCGACGTGACCATCTGCGCCGAAGTCGGCCCCGAAGTGCTGTCCGGTTCGACCCGGATGAAGGCCTCCACCGCCCAGAAGATGATCCTCAACATGATCACCACGGGCGCCATGACGCGGCTCGGCTAC
>CAZZYB010000480.1:0-671 GCA_964658125.1 uncultured Acetobacteraceae bacterium
CGGAGGGACTGCATCTGCCGGTAGAGCAGATTGAGGGGACGCTGCGCCGGTTTGCGTCGGCGCCGAAGTATCAGTCGATCCCGCTGAAGCAGGACATTACGCAGGATGAGCAGGCGTTTATTGAGGCGCATCGCAATGAGTTGCCGGAGCTGGAGACGAGGGATGAGCAGCGGCGGCTTTATCCGGCGGATGGGTTTGCGGCGCACCTGATCGGATATGTGGGTGAGGTGAGCGAGAACGATCTGAATACGTCGAAGTTTGCGGCTTATTCGCCGGGTGATGTCGTGGGTAAGTCGGGGGTGGAACAAGCGTATGACGGCGTGCTGAGGGGTGTGGATGGGTCGCGCGACGTTATTGTGAACTCGCACGGGAAGGAGGTTGGCCTGGCGGGGCAGGAGATGGCTACGCCGGGGATGGACCTGCATTTAACCATCGACCTGGATATTCAGAAGGCGGTGGAGCGCGCGATTGAAGGGAAGATCGGCGCCATGGTGGCAATGGATCCGCACACCGGCGAGATTCTGGCGATGGCGTCGCGGCCGACTTTCGAACCGAACCAGTTCCTGCATTTGAGCAAGACGTACTGGTCTTCGATCATGAATGATCCGGACAACCCGATGCTCAACAAGACGATCCAGGCGCAGCTGGCTCCGGGGTCTACGTTCAAGATC
>CAZZYB010000480.1:681-3369 GCA_964658125.1 uncultured Acetobacteraceae bacterium
CGATGGCGGGGTTGCAGGAGGGTGCGGCGCAGAATCTGCATGTGAATTGCACAGGCGGGGTGGACTTCTACGGACACTACTATCATTGCGACCGGCATCATGGGTCGGTAGATATTCATAACGCGATTCCGTACTCGTGCGATTCGTTCTTCTACACGCTAGCGAACAAGCTGGGCGTGGATACGATTGCAAAGTATGCGAACAGCGTTGGCATCGGGGAGCGGACGGGGATCGATCTGCCCAATGAGGCGTCGGGCGTGATGCCGTCGACGATGTGGAAGCTGAAGACGCAGCATGACAAGTGGTATGCGGGCGAGGTGATTTCGGTGGGGATCGGGCAGGGTGCGGTTGCGGCTACGCCGCTGCAACTGGCGCGGGCGTTGTCGGGAATTGCTTCGGGAGGTGTACTGCGGCGGCCACATGTGGTGATGCCGGGGCAGGTGCCTGCGGAGGAGGAGACGGCGATTCGGAGTACGTTTACGGGGTCGGGCGATAAGACCGTGCCGCTCGCGACGGAGAACTGGCAGACGATTACCGATGCGATGGCGCAGGTGACGATCAGTGGGACGGCGGCGGCGTCGCATATGGAAGGAATCGATTTTGTCGGCAAGACGGGGACGGCGCAGGTGATGAGCCATGATGCGCTGGCGCGGTCGGGTGGCGGGCGTAAGACCGTGCCGAACTCGTGGTTTGTGGGGATGGCTCCGCGACGGAATCCGGATATTGTGGTGACGGTGCTGTGGCAGAACGGTGACCAGGGGGCGAACTCGGCTAAGCTGGCGGCGCAGATCATCGATGCGTTTGTGACCAAGCAGCGGAAGGCTGCGGGGAATCTGCATGTGGCGGAGACGCCTAAGGTGGCGGCTGAGGTGGGCGGGCAATAGTCTCCGGAGTATATTGAAGCTATGGCGCTTGAGGCGGAGATCGAGCTGTATAACGAATTGCTGCCGGAGTTATTGCGGACCAGCGAGGGGAAATTTGCTGTGATCAAGGGGCGCGATCTGATCGGTGTTTTCGACGATATGGATGTGGGGTATAGGGCGGCGTTGGATAAGTATGGGATTACCAATTTTCTGCTGCGTCCTGTGAGGGCTGTGGAACCCAAGCTCGATCTCACGCGCCTGCACCTAGGCTTGGTTCGTGGCGGAGTTTGACTTTTCATACGGCTCCGCCGTAAACGCCAACGCGCTGTATATCGATGGAGCGACTATTGAGGTACAGGTGACCGCTCCCCTACCGCTGGTCTCCTTTTTAGCCGACAATAATTTTCCGCCATACGCAGTTGTCAATGGGATGGCGTTGATCGATACAGGAGCCGCGGTATCAGTCATCGACGAGAGTGTGGTGGTTGATTTGGCGATCCCTCATGTCGATACGATCGCAATGCAAACAGTACACGGGGTCGCCGAGTTGCGGCGCTACAACGCGAGCATGAGCCTCCCTGGTCTTAGGCTTCAGCATGTGCCTTTGATTCTTGCTCCCGGCGGCTTGGTGCGTGCAAAAACAAGCACAGGCTCGGACGTGTTGATGCTACTCGGCAGAGACTTTCTGCGCCGATTCGTTCTGACTTATGACGGACCAAACTCCAGGATTATGGTCAAGACCTGAATGTTCCGTATCCGTGAATTTCGCGATTTCGATTGGGTGCTGCTCGGGTTCGTGCTGCTCCTGTCGGTGCTTAGTGTGCTGGAGATTCGTTCGGCTACGGCCATGACGAAGTTTCATGGGTTTCAGCAGAAGCAAATGCTCTTCCTTGGGATTGGGCTGGTCGTGATGTTTGTTGTTTCGGTCATGGATTATCACCGGCTGCTGGATATTTCGCGGTGGGCTTATGGTTTCAGCATTGTTTCGCTGCTGGCGGTACTGGTTATAGGGAAGAAAGTGCTGGGGGCTCGGCGCTGGATCAACCTCGGGGGTGGTGCGCATTTTCAGCCTTCGGAGTGGGTGAAGCTGGTGCTGATCCTGGTGATGGCTCGGTTTCTGTGGGGGCGGGCTGGTGAGGGGAAGGATCTTAGTTGGGCGGACGTAGGGAAGGCGTTTGCGCTCGTTTGCCTGCCGCTGGCCCTGGTGTTGAAGCAGCCTGACCTGGGGACTTCGCTTACTTATCTGCCGGTTTTGGTGGTGGGCCTGTTTCTGGGCGGGATGCGGTTGAAGCAGGCGGCTTACGTGCTGTTGGGGTTGGTGCTGCTGGGTGGTCTTGTTTTTGCTACGGGGAAGCGGTTGAAGCCTTATCAGCAGGCTCGGATCAATGCGTTTTTGAATCCGGATTCTGATCCGAAGGGATCGGGATACCAGATTCGGCAGTCGCTGATTGCGGTGGGATCGGGCGGTGTGTGGGGGAAGGGAACTAACCAGGGAACCCAGACGCAGGGGGATTTTTTGCCGATTCCTTATACGGATTTTATCTTTGCGGCGTTTTGCGAGGAGCATGGGTTTGTGGGGGCGATGGGGGTGCTGCTGCTTTATTTTCTGATCCTGGTGAGGCTGGTGCAGAATGCGCAGACCGCGGCCGATCCGCCGGGGACGCTGATTGTGATGGGGGTTGCGGGGGTAATGCTGTTCCAGATCGCGGTCAATATCGGGATGTGCCTGGGGCTGATGCCGGTGACGGGGATTCCGCTGCCGCTGATGAGTTATGGCGGGTCGTCGGTGATCTATACGTTCCTGGCGCTGGGGATCGTGATGAAT
>CAZZYB010000481.1:0-3352 GCA_964658125.1 uncultured Acetobacteraceae bacterium
GTGAGCCGTCGCACGAGTGCCGTGGGCACGGCGACGGCTCACCTCTGTGAGGAATGTAGTTTGGTCTTTAGAAGCCGGCTTCTCGTCAGTGATCCCAAACTGGCGAGAAGAGGCAGGGTCACGAGAGTCAGGCGACCGTCAAAGGGCGATGCTCACAGGAGGAGCAGATTGCTAGGCTACAGCCGGCTCCACGTGCTTCCGTTCCTTCGCGCCGACGATCAATAGCCAGAGCATGGCGACGACTTCCGCAAAGAATACGGGCTGGAGATAGCGGAAGAAGGCATCCGCGAGGTCTGGGGAAAAGAACCAGGTCACACCCACGCCAAACCATGCGATGCCATCAAGCAGAAGCCAATATCCAAGCCATTGTGGCAGGAAGCGCGAGCGCACCACCAGCCATCCAAAAGGCAACAGCCACAAGCCCCAGAACGTCTGGTTAATCCCGTTTGCCTGGCCGTGCATCCGGATGAGAAGCATACCGACAGCCTCGCGGGTATGAACATCGAAGCCAGCGAAGCCCTGACCTCCGCGAAACACGAGCAGTGCTGCGGCGTTGAAGACCAGGGTGACCAGGCTCAGGGCAGACGAGACCGACACAAGAGCTACCATCTGCCGAGCTCGATGACGGTCCACGTCTGCCAGGAGCCGATAGAGTGCCAGGCCCAGGCCAATGAAGATAACGACGCCGAGTGCTTCGGCAAGCATGCCCCAACGAAACAGTGTTTCATGCGCCAGTATTTTCGCCGAGGTGGCGGCAGCATCGTTGCGCACCATTGTGTGTGAAGGAACGTACAAGAGATAGAACGGTCCAAAAGTAAAGCCTAAGTACCATAGACCCGCGGTCCTGGCGGTTCTCTTCAAAGGCGTCATGATCGAACTCCGGTGTGGGAGAGGGTACGCACTGGCCGCAGGGGGAGTTCCCGATGAGATCATGGCAGGTCCTAAAGTCGGCTTGTCGGAAGAGCTCCATGCTACGAACATTCCCAGTTCGTTCACCCATTTTGTGAGCGCTCCATCCCGCAACTCTAAACAACCCTCCCCGCCACTCCACCTATCTACCTTCTGAGCATGCTCGACAGGCCCAAACGCATCCCCGCACGTTTTTTTTGGATCATCGGCATTCTTGTGCTGTGCGCGTTCTCCTTTTACCTCGGGCGCCGCCTCTCCCCCGCGCCCACCACCATCTACACCGATGTGGCCGCCGATCCCTCCACCGGCACACCCAACTCTCCCATCGAGTCGACGCAGGTCTACGCGCACAACCTTCTTCTCCGCAAAGGAAATCATTTCCGGGTCTACGTTCGCTGGCTCCGCGGTCGCATGCTCCGCACCAGCGGCGCCCGCAATCCGTCGTTCGACAACCCGGACTCCTTCGTCCTCGAAATCGACAAGGGAGTCATCAACGTCAAGCTCGCCGACATCGCCGACTTCCTGAACAACGACGCCTCCAACAAGGCTCCGCTTAAAAACATCAAGATCACCAATGAGGCAGGCCAGCTCCGCCTTCTTGGCACCGTACACAAAGTGGTCCCGCTCCCTGTCCGCCTCGACGGGACGCTAACTCCGCTCCCCGACGGCCGGCTTCAGTACCACCTGATCAAACTGAACGTCCTGAAAATTCCCATGAAGGGTCTCCTCGGCCTGTTCCACCTGGACCTTGCCGAACTCGCCTCCAAGTCTCAGACCCCCGGCGTCCAGATCGTCGGGAACGACGTGTTCTTCGATACTCAGCGGCTGCTTCCCCCGCCCCACATCCACGGCCACATCACAACGGTGACTGCCACCGACAACGACCTCACGGTCATCTACGGCAACGCCGGGAACGACGAGCAGAATCTCGCGCAATGGCACAACTTCCTGCGCCTTTCGGGCGGCAATCTCGACTTTGGCAAGCTCACCATGCACCAGGTAGACCTCACCATGATCGACGCGTCGAAGGACCCCTGGTTCGACCTGGACCTGGTCAACTACCAGGCTCAACTCGTCTACGGAACCACGCGGATGACGGAAAAGGCCGGCCTGGAAATCTACATGCCAGACCTCGACAAGCTCCCACCCAAGAAGTCCGCGCAAGGCGTCACGCTGGAGTGGCTGAAGAACCGCAACACGGCACCCCCGCTAGACGTTCCAGCCGCCGTCTCCAAGTAGACGCCTTCCCGTTCCCTGGCATTCCGGGCGCACTGTATCCTTGAGGAAGCACGATCAGAAGGATGCAACATGCCGCTTTACGAATATGAATGTGCCAACTGCCACAAGCGCACCGAGAAAATCCAGAAGTTTTCCGATCCCGAGATCACCGTTTGTCCCCACTGCGGCGAGTCGCGCCTGGAGCGGACGATCACCGCTCCCGCGTTTCAGTTCGCCGGCGGGGGGTGGTACAAGGACGGGTACGGCAATGCCAAGCCGGCCGAATCCAGTGCGGACGCAAAGGGCGGTGACTCAAAAAGCGGTGAATCAAAATCGGACACTGCTGCACCGGCAGCCGCTGCGGCCGATAGTGCATCCGCGCCTGCGCCCGCATCCACGCCTGCCCCAGCCGCGACACCGGCGCCCGCTGCACCGTCAACTGCGGCAAAATCCTAGTTTTAGCGGTCATCCTTGAGCCTTGTGAGCGCATCCAACGTCTGGTGTTGGCAACCGGGGCTCATGACTCAAACGACGTAGGCCGCTGTTTACACAACCGCTGTTTGACTGGGTTATGATGCAAGCCATGGAGCTGTTTCGCACAATCCGGAAGCTGGAGCAGGAGCTGGAGGACGCGGCCGGCCTCGGCGAGGGCCGCAAGGTACTGCGCAACATCGGCTGGGTCTCGGCCGGGATCACCGCGCTGGCCCTGGGCGTAGTCGTCGGACGTGAACTGCGTTGCCGCTACAAGTTCAATCGCCGCACGCCTTACGACGCGTACGCGCACTCCGGTGACCGGATGCAGGACGTTGAGTTCGGCGTCGGCATTTAGGCTGCGCTAAGCCGCCCGGTTACCCCGCATCCGCGGCGAGGCCTGCAGGTGGCGCACCAGATTTTCCACCGTAACGATGGGCGCATGGCTAACTCCCGGCGTCTCTGCGCGCCTCAAAGCCTTCAGCAGTTCGCGAAGGGTCTGGTCGACCTCCTCGTTGCCCAGCCCCAGGTCTTCGTCCAGCGCATCCGACCAGAGAATAGGGAAGCGGACGTTCTGGACGTCCTGCAGATAGCGGTAGGTCGTCCGCGTGATCAGCCCGTCAAAGCCGTATTGAGCCAGGTGGGCGACGAAGGTGTCTTCCGTGACATGCCGGCGTTCACGCCTCAGCCGGGCACGGCGGCTGGTGGCGGAGACTGTTAACAGCAGCCAGGTGGAAATCAGAAGGAAAACAAC
>CAZZYB010000482.1:0-3342 GCA_964658125.1 uncultured Acetobacteraceae bacterium
CTTCAAACCGTCACCGTCTCCCTAACACCCTTAGCCGCCGGTCGCCCCACGCTCATGTACGTAAACCCATGCTCGACCATCACCTGCGGATCGTAAAGATTCCGCCCATCGATCACGATCGGATACCGCAACGCCGCATAAACCTTGTCCAGATCCAGTTCCGCAAACTCTTTCCAGTCAGTCAAGATCAGCAGCGCATCCGCACCTTTCGCTGCCTCATACGAGTCCGCCGCATACTTCATCTGCGCCGAAGCCGGAAGCTCCACCTTGGCCCGCTCCATCGCCGCAGGATCATACGCCACCACCGAGCAGCCTTCCGCCAGCAGCATCTCCACCATATCCACCGCCGGCGACTCGCGAATATCGTCCGTCTCGCCCTTGAACGCCAACCCCAGAACCGCCAGCTTCTTCCCCCGCAGCGTCCACAGCGCCGACCGCACCTTGCTCAAAAACCGCTTCTTCTGCTCGGTGTTAATCTTCTCCACCTCAGTCAGCAGGCTGAAGTCGACGCCCATCTGCTCGGCCACCGACCGAAACGCCGCCACATCCTTCGGAAAGCACGATCCTCCATACCCAATCCCTGGCCGCAAAAACCTCGGCCCGATCCGGCTATCCAACCCCATCCCCCGAGCCACCTGCTCCACATTCGCATCCGCCGCTTCACACAAATTCGCGACCGCGTTGATAAACGAAATCTTCAGCGCCAGAAAAGCATTCGAAGCATGCTTGATAATCTCCGCGCTCTTGGTCGAAGTCAGCAGCAGCGGCGGTGGCTTATGCGCCGACAACGCTCCCGGAATGCACTTGGCACCGTAGTACTCGCCACTCGTCAACGGCGCGTAGATCGCCTTCAGCACCTCGGCCGCGCGGTCACTGTCCGAGCCAACCACGATCCGGTCCGGATGCAGAAAGTCCGAAACCGCCGTCCCTTCTCGCAAAAACTCCGGGTTCGACACCACGTCGAACATATCCCGCCCTACTCCATTGCGCTCGATCACCCGCCGAATCCATTCATTCGTATAAACCGGCACCGTGCTCTTCTCGACGATCACCTTATAACTCGTGATCGACCGCGCAATCTCGCTCGCCACCGCCTCCACATAAGACAGATCCGCATCGCCCGTCTCACTCTGCGGAGTCCCCACCGCGATAAAAATCGCCTCGCACTCCCGCGTCGCTTCACCCAGGTCGGTCATAAACCGCACCCGCCGGTTGCGATACCGGTTCAGCAGCTCCGGCAGATAATCCTCATGGATTAGCGTATCCCCGCTCTGCAGCGCCGCCACTTTGCTCTCGTCGTTGTCCACGCAGATCACGTCATGACCCATCTCCGCAAAGCACACAGCAGCCACCAGGCCGACGTAGCCCGAGCCCACCACTGCAATCTGTATCGTCTCGCTCATACGTCTGACACATCCATTACCAAAGATTTTAACCGGCGCTCTTCATTGTAGAGTCTTCCCGCCGCCCGCATCGCACTCACATTGCGACAGTTTAGGGTCGTAGCTCAGACCGCTATATTCGCGTAAACTAACAACAGATGGATCCCCAAAGAATTGCAAGCTCCCCAGTCGCTGGGGCGGCCGTCCCACCCCGAGACGGATCAGGTCAGGCCACAACCGACACCACGCTGTCGGATATCCTTCAGATTGTCCGAAAACGCAAGTGGATCATCGCCGCTGCCCTCATCCTGGGTGGCATGTACGGCCTTTACAAGGGTTCCACTCAGCCTCGTATTTACGACGCCTACGGCCTCATAGAAATTCGCAAGGGCTCCTCCGACCAGTACCGCGTCAGTGCCACCAGCCCTCTCGGCGACTCCTCCAACCGCATGCCGGCCGAAGTCACCATCCTCCAGAGCGACACGCTTTTACTCTCAGTCGCGCGCGACCTCGACCTCGCCAACAATCCCTACTTCGGCGGCTCCCCCACCCAGCACCGCAGCATCGACGACCCCTCCGTTCGTCAGGGAGTCCTTGGGGCTCTGCTCGGCAGCCTGCACATCGTCTCCGTTCCCAAAACTGACATCATCCGCATCAGCTGCGACACCCTCAACGCCCAGCTCTCGGCCGACATCGTCAACACGGTCATCAAGGACTACATCGACCACACCCTCGAAGCCCGCGGCAAAGCCAGCGAGCGCGTCACCGAGTGGCTCTCCCGCCGTCTCATCCCGCTCAAGCAGGAAGTCGAAAAATCCCAGAACGACGTTCTCGATCTCCAGAGGAAACTCGGGGTCCTCGGCTTCGACTCCAGCCACAACCAGATCACCATCAGCCTGGACGACCTGACCCGCGCCGCCGCCTCCGCCGAAGTCACCCGCATCCTCGCCGAGTCCCGTTATCGCGTTCTCTCCACCGCTTCGCCCGACACTCTCGGTAGCTCCGTGGACGCCGTTGGAGGCTCCAACTCCGGCGTCGGCGCCCTTCGCTCACAACTCGCCACCGATCAGGCTGCCTACGCACAGCTCATGGGCTACCTCGGCCCCAACAATCCCCAGGCCGCGGCTGCCCGCGCTCAGATTGAAGAGCTTCAGAAAGCCATCTCCAGGGAGCAGACCCGTGTCGTCGAGCAGGCGCGCCAGGCCTACGTCGCCGCTCTCGCCAACGAGAAACAGACCTCCGCCGCCCTCGAATCCCAGAAATCCGACGCCTACAAGCTCCGCGACGCTCTCGTCGAGTACACCCTCAAGCAGCGCGACTTCGAGTCCAGCCGCACCCTCTACGAAGGCCTCCAGCAGCGCATCCGCACCGCCACCGTACAAGCCGGCCTCGAGTCCCAGGAAATCGACATCGTCGACGAAGCCCGTCTGCCCGCAGCCCCCACCCTCCAATCCAAGCAATCTCTCCTCACCCTCTACAGCACCATTGGCCTTGTCATCGGCCTCATCCTCGCCTTCGTGCTCGAAACACTCGACACCGGCCTGCGCAGCATCGCGGAAATCGAAACCGTCACCGGGCTCGCCTCACTCGCCCTCATCCCGCGCGCTCGCCGCCCCGGCGCCGAAGCCGCCGCATGGACACCTCTGCAGCGCAATCTAGGCGTCCTCGCCAATCCCAAATCGCAGTTCTCTGAAGCCTTCCGCGCGCTCCGAACCTCGCTCCTGCTCTCCAGCGCTGGTCATCCGCCCGTCACCATCCTGCTCACCAGCGCCACGCCCTCCGAAGGCAAGACCACCGTCTCCACCAACCTCGCCTGCGTGCTCGCCCAGCGCGATGTCCGCGTCCTTCTGATCGACGCCGACCTCCGCCGTCCCACTGTCCACCACCGCTTCGGGCTCAACGGCCGCATCGGCCTCACGACCGTCCTCACCGGCGCCGCAACCTTAGAGGAAGCCATCCA
>CAZZYB010000483.1:0-3339 GCA_964658125.1 uncultured Acetobacteraceae bacterium
GTGAATATACCGAGCAGGTGGGCACGGGGATTGATAGCTGGTCGATGCGTCAGCCGCTGGGCGTTGTGGCGGGGATTACCCCGTTTAATTTTCCGGCGATGGTGCCGATGTGGATGTTTCCAATTGCGATTGCTTGTGGGAACACTTTCATTCTGAAGCCTAGTGAGCGTGACCCTAGCTCTTCCCTGCTGCTGGCGGAGATGCTTGAAGAGGCGGGGCTGCCGAAGGGCGTGTTCAACGTGGTGCATGGGGACAAGCTGGCTGTCGATGCGATCCTCGAGCATAAGGGGATACAGGCGGTGAGCTTTGTGGGGTCGACGCCGATTGCGGAGTATGTGTACGCGAAAGGGACGAGCCACGGCAAGCGGGTGCAAGCGCTCGGGGGCGCGAAGAATCACATGATCGTGATGCCGGATGCCGATCTTGACCAGGCGGCGGATGCGTTGGTGGGAGCGGCTTATGGGTCGGCTGGTGAGCGGTGCATGGCGATCAGCGTGGCGGTTGCTGTGGGTGCTCAGACGGCCGATGCGTTGATTGGAAAGTTGGAGAGCAGGATTGCGGATTTGCGGGTTGGGGATGGTGCGAATGATGAGTCGGACCTGGGGCCGCTGGTGACGAAGCAGCATCTCGAGAAGGTGACCAGCTATGTCGAGCTTGGTGGTACAGAGGGTGCTGAACTTGTGGTCGATGGACGTAAAGGCGCGCTGCCTAAGGGCGATGGGTTCTTTCTGGGAGCTTGCCTGTTCGATCATGTGAAGCCGGATATGCGGATTTATAACGAAGAGATTTTTGGGCCGGTGCTGGGGATTGTGCGGGTGAATAATTTCGAGACGGCGCTGCAGCTGATTAATGAGCACGAGTTTGGGAATGGCACGTCCTTGTTTACGCGCGATGGCGATACGGCTCGAGACTTTACGCGGCGGGTGCAGGCGGGTATGGTCGGGATCAATGTGCCGATCCCGGTGCCGATGGCGTTCCATAGTTTTGGCGGATGGAAGCGGTCGTTGTTTGGGGACCATGCGATTTATGGCCCGGAGGGGGTGCGGTTTTACACGCGGATCAAGACCGTGACGGCTCGGTGGCCGACGGGGCTGAGGGCTGGTGTGGATACGACTATGCCTACGCTGGGGTAGGGTGGCGGATCTATGTGTGTCTGGCGAGAGCCAGGAACTGCTTTTCGAGATTAGATGAAGAACGAAAATTCGTTTGGGCGATCAAGCGCTGGTAGGCGTCCTCAGCATTCACGAGGCCGTTGAGTCCGGCAATCAACAGGACGCCCAATGTGCCTGTTGTCGCAAGCCCCAAGCGCGACGCCTGCTTGCATCCCTCTCGCTCGTCTATGAGGAGGATATCGGCGTTCAAGTCTTGGGCCAGGGAGATGGCCTCGATCTCCCCTTTGTCCAGATGTTCTAATCCGAGGCTTTCTGTGACTGGAGCACTGCGAACGTTCACCCATTCCGGGAGATTGCTTATCCAGTGTCGAACGACAGCTGGCGCTCCGCCGCTGCGCAGTTCATCTGCAACCGCAACCGGGATCATTATGGATTGGTAAAGCTCGGCAATAGCGCAACACATTCGATTTCAATGAGGTAATTGATCGGAGACGTGTCCGCGACTACGATCATCAGCGCATGAGGCCTTTGGCGCGGAGACGAAGATGGGTTTGGTAATCGCGCTCCAAGTCGTCGAGGTCATAAGCATGATCGTAGATATTGCGTTCTTTTAAGAATCCGTCAAACTCGAATCGATCCAAGCCGAGCAACTGAGCTGCTTGATAGTGGGATAAAGTCTCTGCGCGATAACCCTCAATGACGAGCGCTTCTAACGCCTCACGCCCCGGGTTGGGGTGCTGCGCCAAGTCGTCTGGAAGCTGCACGGTGATCTGCATAGCCAAAGGCTATCACGCCTCGGCGGGAAGACTGGGTTGCGTTTCACCGTCCGATTCGACCAACGCGTCGGCTATGCTCAGGTGCTGATCGAGCGCTGCGATGCCGCGGTCTAGCTCTTCTTTGCTGACAATGAGTGGTGGGGCGATTACGAAGTGGGAGACCCAGGCTTGCATGATGACGCCGTCGGCTAGCATCTTGCCGGCGATCTGGTCTACGAGCAGGGGCTTGCCGGCGACCTTGTCGGCGTAGGTGTTGAAGGGTTCTTTGGTGGTGCGGTTCTTGACAATGTCGACCGCCCAGAAGAGGCCCTTGCCGCGAATGTCGCCTACGCAGGGGTACTTTTCTTTGAGGGCCTGGAGCTTGGCTTCGACGTAGGGGCCTAGATCGCGGGCGCGTTCTACGAGGCCCAGGCGCTGCATCTCGTGGATCGTGGCTACGGCGGGGGCGAGGGTCATCGGATGGGCTTCGTAGGTGTGGCCGTGGGCGAAGTAGTGGTCCTGGAAGAAGTCGCCGATCTTTTCGCTGGTCGCGCAGAGACCTAACGGGACGTAGGCCGAGGTGATGCCTTTGGCGGTGACGAGGATGTCGGGGGTTACGTTCCAAAGGTTCATGGCGAACCACTCCCCTGCGCGGCCCCAGCCACTCATGACTTCGTCGGCGATGAGGAGGACGCAGGTTTCGTCGCAGATGCGGCGGAGTTTGGGCATGTACTCCTCGGGCGGAACGATGACGCCGTTGGTGCCTACGATGGGTTCGACGAGGACGGCGGCTACGTCGTGTTCGCTGCGGATCATGTGCTCGAGGTAGTCGGCGCAGGCGATGCCGCAGCCGGGGTAGGTGTGGCGGATGGGGCATTTGTAGCAGTGGACTTCGGGGGCGAAGATGATTCCCTGCCCTTTGCCGCGTGGCTCCATGGCCCAGCGGCGCGGGTCGCCGGTTGCTGCAATGGAACCGGATGTGGAGCCGTGGTAGGAGCGGTAGCGGGCGATGATTTTTGTTTTGCCGGTGTACATGCGCGCGATCTTGAAAGCGGCTTCGTTGGCGTCGGTGCCGGATGTTGTGAAGAAGAATTTGTTGAGGCCCTTGGGTAAGACTTCGAGGAGAAGTTTGGAAAGCTCGGCGCGTGTTGTGGTTGCGTAACCCGGCATGGCATAAGCGAGTTCTTCGGCCTGCTTTGCGATGGAGGCAATGACGGCGGGGTTCTTGTGGCCGAGGTTCATGCACATCAGTTGGGCGGAGAAGTCGAGGTACTGCTTGCCGTTGCCGTCGGTGATGGTGCAGCCTTCGGCGTCGACGATGTGCATGGGGTTCCAACCCTTTTGGAAGCGCCATGTGCCGTAGTTGGTGTCTTTGGTGATCTGGACTACTTCCTGCGAGGTGAGGGGCGTGTTGCTCATGCGGATTGCCTTTCGGATTCAGTGATGGGCTGGAAACGCATCACGAGATAGTA
>CAZZYB010000484.1:0-3335 GCA_964658125.1 uncultured Acetobacteraceae bacterium
GTTGGGGTAGTCGACGTACTCGAGGCGATACTTTGCGACGACGGGGTCGTCCATCAGCTTGAGGTTGCGTGTCTGCTCAAAGGCCCAGTCGGCGAGCTTCGGGTTCATCTCGTACAGGTTCGAACGCGTCCACGGAGCAGCCGGAGGCGCGGGGGGATTGGGCCCATGCGCGCCGACAGGGAAGAGGCCGTATGGCCACTCGGCGGGCATGTCGCGCGGATCGATCTCGCGAGCCACATCCCCAATTACATACGTGGCCCAGGCCGCCGACCCAATCGAAGCGTCCGCCGGGTCGACGCCGGCGATACCGTTGATCAGAAAATAGGCGTGTGTCAGGTCGAAGCGCGGATCGAGGCCAAGGGCCATCATCGACGCGGTGGCATTGACGAGGGTGGTGCCGCTGACCATGCCAAGCACGGTGTGCGCGGCGTTGGTGCGCAGAGGATGCGTGCCCCCGGGAAAGTCGATCACCTCGTCGAGATGCTCGCGCTCCACCCAGAACTGAAACTCCCCGGGGAGGTCAGCGGTGTCCGCACCGATCTCGAACGTGGTCACAATCACGACACGGATGGGCCACGGCTTTATTTGCGCGTGCGCTACGGCAGTGAGCAAAACCAAGGAGATGGAGAGACACGAAGAGCGCAGACGCACGGGCGGAGCCTCCTGATGTGGCGGGTGTGTGCTCAGGTTATCGCATTCGCAGCGCGGGGGCGAATCATCCTGCGGCGCGCATGCATCTGAGTGTGGGAACGCATTTAACTGGAGAGAATATGAGCGGCGTGCAGAAAACATTCAAAATCGGCGGCGACCTCGAAGTAAACCGGCTCGGCTACGGAGCCATGCGACTGACCGGCGAAGGCATCTGGGGCGAGCCGAAGGATCCGGAAGAAGCGAAGCGCGTCTTGAAGCGGGCGGTTGAGCTCGGCGTCAATTTTATCGACACCGCCGACAGCTACGGCCCAGACGTCAGCGAGCGGCTGATCGGCGAAGCCCTCGCGCCGTTTCCAAAGGGCCTTGTGGTCGCGACCAAGGGCGGGTTCGTCCGCACGGGCCGAAACCAGTGGAAGCAGGTCGGCCGCCCCGAGTATCTGCATCAGCAAGTCGAGATGAGCCTGCGCTACCTCAAGACGGACACGATCGACCTATGGCAACTGCACCGTATCGATCCACAGGTGCCGGTGGAGGAGTCACTCGGCATCATCGCGCGGCTGCAGAAGCAGGGCAAGATTCGCCACGTGGGTCTGAGCGAAGTGAAGCCGAACGAGATCGAACAAGCACGCAAGGTGATCGAAATCGTCAGCGTGCAGAACCAGTACAACATCACGTATCGCCAGCATGACGACGTCCTCACCTACTGCGAGCAGAACAACCTCGCCTTCATCCCATGGTTCCCGGTAGCCGCAGGAAAACTGGCGCAGCCCGGCGGCAAGCTCGACGCGATGGCGAAGCAGCACGGAGTGACGGTGTCACAGTTGTCGCTGGCATGGCTGCTACATAAGAGTCCGGTGATGCTGCCAATTCCGGGCACGTCCTCGGTCTCTCATCTGGAAGAGAACATGAAGGCTGCGGACGTGACGCTGTCCGCGGCCGAGATGCAGGAGATCGAAGACGCTGTAAAGTAGTTCTTCAAAATGCGAAAACAACCCGAAATTTACAGATTTTGATTGCTTTCCATTGCAAGACATGACATCTTGAAAAGAATGTTTGGAAAGGACGCCCTCATGGAAGTTATTCGACAACTGAATTGCGGGCAGCGTCGGTCGATGTTTGACCTACGTTGCTATCGGTCGTCTTTCCGGTCGCGCTAACAGACCCACAGCACCCTTCCCGCTCAACCTAACGTTCGCTGTCCCGCTTTAGCGGGGTTGCGTCTTCGGCTTCTTTGCCGATCGCGCTCCTGCCGCTATGCGCCCTGTCTTGACGCGCCTGTGCGCGCCGCGGAGGGATCGTGTCAGCGCCTGTGCTTGTCCGGCCATCGCCGGTTAGAAAACGTTTGTATGCGCGATTTGATGAAACACCTGTTGAACAGCCAGAACCAGTTTGCTTCCGGCGGGCTGCTGCTGATGATCGTCGGCAGCGCCGGGGTATTCCTGCGCTCGCTGCCGGCTGTCCTGTGGTCTTGGCTGGTTCGACAATTTACGCTCACTATCACCGTCAAGGATGACGATGCCGCATTCGTGTGGGTTAAGGAGTGGTTCCTGGAGCAGAAGTTTTCCAGGCGCCTGCGCCAGGTCGATCTCGACACAACGCTGCGAGGCGCGGAGATGGCCCTGATCCCCGCACCCGGCCGCCACCTCTTCTGGTACGCGGGGCGACCGTTCTGGGTCTGGCTCCACCGCAGCGAGGACAGTAAAGGCGCACGTCAGCGCCGGATGGAGTCGCTCACCTTCCAGACCCTCGGGCGGAAGCAGGCGTTTCTGCGTCGCTTTGCCGATGAGGTCGTCGCGTGCCATCGAAGTAAGGTGCGGGTGACTTCGTGTCTCTATGTCTACGACGATTATTGGAACCAGGTTGAAGCGTACTCTGCGCGTCTGCTCGAGTCGGTCATCTTGAAGCCCGGCGAGAAGGAGCACCTGATGCAGGACCTCGAGCGGTTCCGCTCTACCCGGCCACGCTATCGGCGGCTGGGTGTGCCGTATCATCGCGGCTACCTTCTCTACGGTCCGCCCGGAACGGGTAAAACATCGCTGGTTTCGGCTGTGGCTGCAAACTTCGGGATGTCGATCTACGTTGTGAACCTCACCGACTTCACTGATCGGACACTCAAGAGCGCGATGAACGAGGTGCCTGAGAATTCCGTCATCCTATTCGAGGACATCGACTGCATGCGCGCCGGCAACCGCCGGGCAGAAACGCTTGGCGAGAGCAAAAAAGAACTGTTGAATGACGAATCAGGACGCAAAAATGCGCCACCAACCACGGGCGTCACGCTTTCGGGTCTGCTGAATGTGCTGGACGGAGTTCACGCGCCCGAGAACGTCGTCTTCGTCATGACCACGAACAAGGTAGAGGCGCTCGACACCGCATTGTTGCGGCCCGGACGCATCGACTATCGCCTCTACATGGGGGAAGCGGCTGAGTCGCAACGCATGGAGCTCTACCGGCGCTTTTTCCCGGATGCTACGGAAGCCCATGCGTGCGAGTTTGTCCAGGCGCATTGTTCGGAAACGATGGCGGAGTTTCAAGGCCTGCTGCTCGCGCTGGAGCAGGGCGGTGATGCGGCTGAGCTTGCAGCAGCGGCTTGCGACCTAGTCGGAGCAAGGTGCTCTACAGCCTAACCCCAATCGTCGCGGACCTGCGCCTGGTCCGCAAACACCTGCTCAAAGTGGTCCGTC
>CAZZYB010000485.1:0-3320 GCA_964658125.1 uncultured Acetobacteraceae bacterium
CAGCCGGTCGATGTGGCCGAGGCGATCGCTTACTTCGCCAGCCCAGCCTCGAACCTCGACCCCGCCCCCAAGCCCCCCACCGCACCCCGATTTACAATAACCAGAAGATGACCGACACAACAACAACCGCCGAACCCAAAACCCACGCCAAATACACCCGCAACAACCCCTTCCACTCCGAGGTCCTCGTCAACGACCGCCTCACCGGCCCCGACTCCGAAAAAGAAACCATCCACATCGAGCTGGCCCTCGAAGAAGGCATGACCTACACCCCCGGCGACGCGGTAGGCATCTGCCCCACGAACCGCGAAGCGGCAGTAGAAGACGTCCTCAAAGCCCTCAACTTCACTGGCGAAGAGCGCGTTCTTGACCACTACAAGCAGGAAACCTCCCTCCACGAAGCCCTCCGCTCGCACCTGGGCATAGGCAAACTAGCGCGGGGCAGCCTCAACCAGTTCGCCAAGCTCTGCGGCGACAACCCACCCGCAGCCCTCAAAGCTCTCCTGGGCACGGAAAACAAAGCCCACGCCGAAGAGTACGTCTGGGGCCGCGAGTTCATCGACCTCGTCACCGAGTTCCCCGGCATCATCACCCAGCCCCAACAGCTCTTCAACATCCTCCAGCGCCTCACCCCGCGCATGTACTCCATCGCCTCCAGCCAGGCCGCGCACCCCGGCCAGGTCCACACCACGGTCCGCGTCGTCCGCTACAACACCCACGGCCGCGACCGACAGGGCATCGCCTCCGGCCACCTCGGCGAGCGCTGCGCCGTCGGCACCACCATGCCCATCTTCCTGCACGAAAACAACGCCTTCCGCCTCCCCGAGGACCACTCCGCTCCCATCATCATGATCGGCCCCGGCACCGGCATAGCCCCCTTCCGAGCCTTCCTCGAAGAGCGCCAGGCCAACGGCCACCCCGGCGAAAACTGGCTCTTCTTCGGCGAGCAGCGCTCCTTCTCCGACTACCTCTACAAAGACCAGTTCCTCGCCATGGAAAAGGACGGCCTGCTCACCAAGCTGCACACGGCCTTCTCCCGCGACCAGGGCAAAAAGGTCTACGTCCAGGACCGCATGCAGGAAAACTGCGACGAACTCTACGCCTGGCTCGAACGCGGAGCCTACTTCTACGTCTGCGGCGACGCCACCCGCATGGCCAAGGACGTAGAAATGGCCCTCCTCGACGTAATAGCCAAAGGCTCCCACGGCACCCTCGAAAACGCCTCCGAGTACCTCGCAGCAATGAAGAAGCAAAAGCGCTACCAACGCGACGTCTACTAGATCGATTAGGACCAGGTAGCGCGACGAAAGCAAGCGCTTCTTCGTGCCGCCACAACCCCGAGGTGCTCCACTCAGCACAAACGTCGGGTGGCCCATTCATGCGCGCTCTTGTTCTTCGCGCATGAGTGGGGAACCTCAACCGCCCGCCCCGCCGCACTCCTCCACCCCCGCACAACTCTGTCATCTCGACCGAAGTGGAGAGACCTGCTTCTGTATTTGCCGTTGCTAGTTTTCGTTGTCATCCTTGAGCGAAGCGAAGGACCCCCGCATTACAAGGGTGTCCGGTCCCACCACAACGGGTGGGCATCGCGCAACGCGCAACGCCCTCTTCCGCCCCCACACAACTCTGTCATCTCGACCGAAGTGGAGAGACCTGCTTCTGTATTTGCCGTTGCTCGTTCTCGTGTTCTTAGGCATCCAAACCCCTCAATGGCTACCAGGAAAAAACCGGCGGTAATGACCGAATGCGAGGTGAAGGTCCGCGGCCGTTGGCTCCCCTGCACCCTCTACGAAGCCCTCACAGAACGCGCCGAGATCATGCGCTGCAAATATTGCCACGGCCCGGTGCAAGCGCTCAAAGAATCGAGCCTCGGAGCCCGAGCCCACATCGAACACCTGCAAAGACACCCCGGCTGCCGCTTCCCGGTCGGCACCTTCAGCGGAGTCGAATCGAAACATCCCCTCGCGTTGAAATAAAGCGAACGGCCATAGAGGTAGTTGCTACCGGCGACTACGCTAAACGCGTCTATGGTCGACTTTGGAAGGAGAGAAGGGCCGACTTCTTAGGATTCATGTGGTGCTGTGCTTGATGAGCGTCAACGGGGCCTTCTGCCCTAAACTTGTTTTGGAACATAGCATGGACCGCTTAGTGAGCTTAGTACGATGCCAATGTTTGAAGAACTTCGTCGCCATCTTCATGAGGTAATGATCGCAACGATGCTGGGGCTGCGCGAGGAACTCAACCAGCATCAACGCGAACTCGTGTTTCAAGCACAGCAGACGCATAACGCCGCCGCGCTTCCAAATGCATACAGTAAGGCGGCGGTTCATGCCTTTCGTACCCGCATTGAGGCCGTTACGACTCGCTTCATGGAGGCGATCGAGAACTGTGGAATCGAGGTAGACGGAGCGGTCGAAAAGGAAGTACTGAGTTCAATCAGCTCATTGACGAGCGCCAGACACGCATTGTCATTTCCGCCTGGAGTGAGTCGCCAACCCAACATCGCCGCTGTGCAACGTGCGCATACGATGGAGTTAGACAGAACCGGCAATCTCCTTTATCGCCAAGCCCAAAATAGGCTGAGAGAAGCTAAAATCAAGGCAAAGCAGAGGCCAACGGCACCCGGTACTTCTATGTCGCAGTCAAAGCCATTCACGCTCGGTTCAGCCATCCGTTCGCTAGCGGAACTAAAGTTTCTGCCTACGCCAGAGCAGGATATGCTGCTGCTGCGCCGCCTCGTGTATATCTACCCTCACATGGCGGGTACCGGTGGACTTCATAAGGGAAATCTGTTGTCACCTGGCGATTCATATGGCCTGGGCACGGGGCTTCCTGACAATGAAAATATGCCGATTCGCCACTATCTGCTCGGCGCTCCGTGGACTCGCTTAGTGAATGCTGGATTCATTACCGACCCTGCTGGTTCGGGTTTCTTTGCACCTACTGAAGAAGGGAAAGCGGCAGCAGCGGAAGGCAACTTCATCCCTGCCGGTAAACCAAGATCGTCAGATGTTCCGACAGCCTTTATGTCGTATTCGTGGGATGGTCCCGAACATAAAGAGTGGGTTTTGCGACTGGCCGAACGTCTACGAGGGAACGGCGTGAATGTCATCCTGGATCAGTGGAACCTGCCCCTGGGTGGCGACCGAACGTACTTCATGGAACATAGCGTGCGAACGAGCGACTTTGTCCTCTTGGTTTGCACTCCAAATTACGCTCAGAAGAGCAACACTCGCACCGGTGGGGTCGGCTACGAAGCCACGATCCTAACTGGACAACTTGCCCAGCAGATTACGCAGAACAAATTCATCCCTGTTCTT
>CAZZYB010000486.1:0-3319 GCA_964658125.1 uncultured Acetobacteraceae bacterium
GTCCAATCCTGGGCTCCGATGAACTTGCGGCGGATGATGCCGGTTTTGTCGATGACGTAGGTTTCGGGGTAGACGAAGCTGCCGTAGAGGGCGTTGGCGCCGGTGGAGCCGTTGCGGACGCTGACGAGGTCGACCTGGTGGGTGGTCATGAAGCGCTTGTAGGCGTCGGGGTCGTCGTCGGTGCTGACGGTGACGACGTGGATTTGCGGGAGCTGGCGCTGCATGGCGGAGAGGCTCGGGAGCTCGGCGAGGCAGGGCGCGCACCAGGTGGCCCAGAAGACGAGGACGACTACGTGGCCGCGCTGCCTGACGAGGTCGACGGACTGGGCGCCGTCGCTGACGGCGAAGGTGGGGGCGGGTTGGCCGATCTGGCCGGGGTGGTTGCCGCGGTCGCAGCCTGTCGCGCTGAGGGCGAGCAGGAGGGTGGCGGCTATTCCTTTGGTGGTTCGGTGCACTTGCGGACTCCGGATTGCTTCTCGTTCATATAATACGAAGCCGTGGATACTTCGCGCGATTCTTTGTCTGAGGCTGAGGGTAAGGCCGCTCCGGTGTTTGAGCTTTCGGTGATTATTCCGGCGCGTAATGAGCAGGATGTGCTGCCGGCCTGCCTGGCTTCGCTGCTGGCGCAGGATGATGAGGTGCTGTTTCCTCTGGGGCGCGAGTGGGAGTTGCTGATCGTCGATGATGATTCTACCGATGGGACGCGGGCGATTGCGGAGGAGGCGGGGCGGCGCGAGGGTGTGACGGTGCTTAGCGCTCCACCGCTGGAGATGAGTGCGACGAAGCGGGGGTTTACGGGCAAGACGAATGCGTGCTGGGCGGGGGCGCAGAGGGCTCGGGGGCGGTGGCTGCTGTTTACCGATGCGGACACGATTCATGAGCCGAGCGACATGATTCATGCGCTGCATGAGGCGAAGAAGCATGGGGCGTCGCTGCTGTCGTATTCGCCGCGGCAGATTGTGACGGGAGTGGTGCAGAGGGCGGTGATGCCGCTGGTGTTTTCTGAACTGGCTACGGTTTACAACATGGCGAAGGTGAATGATCCGGCGGAGCGTTTGGCTGCGGCCAATGGGCAGTTTCTGCTTGTGGAGCGTGAGGCTTACTTTGCGGTGGGCGGGCATCGCATGGTGGGGCTGTCGGTGTTGGAAGATGTGGACCTGGCGTTCAATGTGAAGCGGTCGAAGCGGGCGATATGGTTTCGGTATGCTCCGGATGCGCTTTCTACGCGGATGTATCGCAGTACTGGGGAGATGATTGAGGGCTGGACGAAGAATCTGGTGCTGCTGTTTCCTCATGCGCTGACGCTGGCGGCTTGGAGGCTGCTGGATGTGCTGCTGTTTTTGCTGCCGGTGCTGATCTGGGTGATTCCGCACCTGGTGTTCTGGCAGAGGGCGGCGATCGTGGTGTTGTGGCTGCGGACGCTGTTGCGGTTCTACAGCCGGGTGGCGCGGTCGAATTTTCCGTTCTTCGATTGCGCGATTTCGGTGTTTGGATTGCCGCTGTTTATCGGGCTGCTGATTGGTAGCTGGATGAAGCACAAGGTGCTTCACCGGATCGCGTGGAAGGGCAGGGAGTACCGGACGGGGCGGTGAGCGCAACGTGCGGCCCATGGCTGCATCCAATGACGAGCGTATTCTGGAAGGTGGGCCTGGCCCCGATAAACTTATGATCCTGCTTACACGTAAAGCTGATTTTTCTTCCGCGCATTTCTATTGGAACGACGCCTGGAGCGAGGCTGAAAACGTGCGCGTTTTTGGCAAGTGCGCCAATCGCCAGGGGCATGGGCATAACTACACGCTGGAGGTGACCGTTGCTGGGAGCATCGATCCTACGTCTGGGTTTGTTGTGGATTTGAAGGAACTCAAGGACATACTGGAGCGTGAGGTTGTTTCGGTGTACGACCATCGGCATTTGAATTTCGAAGTGCCGGAGTTTGCGGCTGCGATACCGACGACGGAGAATATTGCGGTGGCGATCTGGCGGCGGCTGGATGGGAAAATTCCGAACGCGCGCCTGCATCGGGTGCGGGTTTACGAGATGCCTGACCTGTTCGCGGATTACTACGGGGAGAGCGCATGAGGCCGGTGGCGCATCTCAATCGCAGGTATCATTTTTCGGCTTCGCATCGTTTGCATGTGGATGCGCTGGCACCGGAGCGTAATCGCGAGATTTTTGGCAAGTGCAATAACCCTTACGGGCATGGGCATAACTATGTGGCGCAGGTAACTTTTGCGGGGCCGGTGGATGCCGTGACGGGGATGGTGACGAACCTTGCCGATCTGGATGCGTTTGCAAAGCGGGAGTTGTTGGATATTTTCGATCACGCGAATTTGAATACGCTTGAGTATTTTCGCGATACGGTGCCGAGCACGGAGAATTTGTGCCTGGAGTTGTGGCGGATTTTTGAGGCGTATCCTCATGCGAACCTGAAGCGCGTTCGCGTGGAAGAGACGGGGAACAATTCGTTCGACTACTTTGGAGAGGGCGCTCCGGTACGTCACGAAGAGTAGTCTGGAGAGTCGCGGTTCATCCGTTAAAAATGGAAAGGCAGAAGCACGATGTCTCAGCAAGATTCAACGGCGCAGGATAGCCTGGGCGCGGTAAGTACGCAGCAAATTTACGCCGAGCTTTTGCGCCGGATGGGCGAAGACCCCGCGCGGGATGGGCTTTTGCGCACGCCGGAGCGGATGGAGAAGTCCATCGCTTTTCTTACGCAGGGCTATCAACAGAAGATTGAAGACGTGCTGCACAACGCGCTTTTCGATGTGGACTATGACGAGATGGTGATCGTCAGGGACATCGAATTTTATTCGCAATGTGAGCATCACCTGATCCCGTTTTTTGGCAAGGCGCATATTGCTTATGTGCCGCAGGGCAAGGTGATTGGGTTGAGTAAAATTCCGCGCATCGTTGATGTTTTTGCGCGGCGGCTACAGGTGCAGGAGCGGCTGACGCAGCAGATTGCGGATGCGATTTCTGAAGCGATCAAGCCGCAGGGTGTGGGTGTGGTGCTTGAGGCCAGCCACCTATGCATGATGATGCGCGGCGTCGAGAAGCAGCACTCGTCGACCGTCACGAGCGCGATGCTGGGTGTGTTCAAGACGCAGATGCAGACGCGTAACGAGTTCCTTACGCTGATCCGGCGGAATGGCAGCACGGTTTAGTGAACGGCCTTATTGTTGTCGACAAGCCTGGTGGAATGACGTCGCACGATGTGGTTTCAATTGTGCGGCGGGCTACGGGGGAGCGGTCGGTTGGGCACCTGGGCACGCTTGATCCTATGGCGACGGGGGTGCTGCCGCTGCTGCTCGGAAAGTAC
>CAZZYB010000487.1:0-3317 GCA_964658125.1 uncultured Acetobacteraceae bacterium
CAGAGAGTTGCCGTGCCGTGGTTCTCGCGTCGATAGGCTAACCAGCGGCCGTCGGGTGAGGCTACCGGGGATTGTGCGTTTGCGATGGTGGAGGCGCCGTCGTTCGAGATGATTTGAGACGAGGCGGAGACGCGTTCGATCCAGCGGTGTGGACCGAGAAGGGCGTGGGTGAGTTCGTCCGGTGCGCGGGTCGAATCTGCGGGGGTATCTTCATCGACTGCGCGATAGCCGGTGTGCTCCATTGCGATAAATTCCACCCCCTTGGGCGTTGCGAGCGGTTGAGCGGACGAGAAGCCCTCGGCTCGAGGTGAAATGCGACCTGCGTAGACGTGTGCGCTGGGTTGGGCATGCCATGCCAACGCTACGGCGAGCGCAGTGAGGGTGGTGAGTGCGGCGATCCAGGGAATGTTGCGTGTGGCAAGAGAGCGGATTCGCTGGTTGCGGGGGCGTAGCTGCGAGAGCGTCAGGATGTAGAGATCGATCGTGGCGTACAGCCGAGGCAGGTAGAGTGGCGCGGCCGAGTTCATGGGCCAATGGGTGAAACCGATGGCCAGGAAAAGCAGGATCAGGAGAAGCAGTTTCCCGTGGGAGCCTTCGTCGATGAAGGTTTTTGCGAGCACAGCGACAGGAAGCAGGAGCAGTACGAAATGGTACGAAGCCGGCATGGGTGAAAGCGTGAGGCAAGCCATGAGGACGGCTGACCATTCGAACAGAGCCTGGTTTGGCCGGCTGGTGTGCGGGTCGATGAGGAGGACCAGAGGAACGACGATCAGCCACTGGATTGCGGGCAACAGAATAGGGAAGAGCCACGCGGCGTGCAGAAGGGGGTGGGAGTTGAGGGTCGGCTCGAAGACGAAGAGGCGATGGAAAAGGATCGCGAAGGACGAGGATGTGAGGTCGTAGGGGTTGGTGCTGTCGCCACGCATTTCTCGCGGCAGTAGTTGGAAGAGGTAGAGGCGATTGAGCTGCGCGCCGAAAGCTACGATCGATGCTGCCGATACCGCTGCTGCTCCAAAGAGAATGCCGAGAAGGGTGCGCCAGTCGCGTTTTCGGAGGAAGTAGAGGATGTAAAGAAGTGGGAAGATCTTGAGGCCGATCGCCACGGCGACGACTGCCCCGGCCGCTATTCGATGGCCGCGGAGATGCATCCACAGAGCCAGGGTGATCAGGAAAAGTAGCAGGACGTAGAACTGGCCTGTGAGGATGTTGCGTTGGATAGGGTAGCTTGCTGCGATAAGGAGGGCGACGCGGCTCCAGCGGAGATGGACTCTGCGGCGCAACATGAGCGCGGTGGCGAACAGCAGGACGGCGTTGAGGATGAGCCAGCCGTGCTTTGCCGCGAGCGGAGGCAGTGTCGCGAAGGGCCACAAGAAGAGGGTGGAGAGCGGGGTAAGCGGCTGCATCGCGGAGAAGGTTTGGCCGGTCTGGACGTAATCCTGTTGGCGTTGAAACCATATCCATTCGTAAATGCGGGCTGTGGAGATGTGTTCGCGCAGAAGGTGGGCGGTGACGTAGTAGTTGGGAAAATCCGTATTAAGCGTATGCCAGGCTTGGGGGATCGTCGTCAGGCTGAACAAGAGCGCGAGACAGGCCGCTACCGTCCACTCCAAACGTTCGATGTGGCGGGACTGCGATAAGGTCGACGTGTGCATGCGTTTCAAGGAGAACCGGGGCGGGGCTGCTGGAAACAACGATACGTCGGGGGAGCCGGGTGAGTTGTCACGGGGTGACGCAACCGTTGTCTGGCGTTTGTAACTCCGGCCTGAAACGATGGAACGGAGAGGCAACCTTTTACGTTTTGCAGATGGCGCGCAGGAGCTTTTCAGCATCTATGGGTGAGTGAACCTTGCACGCCGCTTTCGATACATCGCCTTCTTGCTAGTTGTACTGATCTTTCCGTTCCGCAAACCGGCGCGAGCGTACTCGCTGCTGACGCACGAGCAGCTTATCGACCTGACTTGGAAAGATTCGATTGTTCCGCTGCTGCTGAGCCGCTATCCCACGCTGACGCCGGAGCAGTTGGAGCATGCTCGGGCTTATGCGTATGGCGGATGCGTGATCCAGGACATCGGCTACTATCCTTTTGGCGATGCGTCATTTTCGAACCTGACGCACTATGTGCGGTCGGGCGACTTTGTTGTTAACCTGTTTCGGAATGCCGGGAACGCCGATGAACTGGCATTCGCGGTGGGAGCGCTGTCGCACTACATCGGAGACACGATGGGGCATTCGCTGGCGACGAATGTTGCGGTGCCTGTGGAGTTTCCGAAGCTAGGGGCGAAGTACGGGAAGGTCGTGAATTATGCGGAGGGTGAACATCAGCATGTTCAGACTGAGTTTGCGTTCGATATCAACGAGATATCGCACCACCACTTTGCGCCGTCCCATTATTTGAATCATGTTGGGCTGGAAGTACCCACAAAACAATTGGCGCTGGCCTTCTATCAGACTTATGGGCTGGGAGAGGATTTTTCCAACACGCGCGGACGCCGCGTAAACGTACGCGGCTATCACTTTGCGGTGCGCAGCTTTATTCCGCGGATTGCCTATGCGGTGACGATTCTGCATCGACATCATGAGGTGGCCGCTGTCGCGACGGCTGAGCTGCTACAGCTGGAGAAGGAAATCGCCGTTGTGGCTGCGGACAGCAATTGGGACCTGTATCGGAGGAAGCCTGGTATTGGAACTTACACGCTGGCGGGGCTGATCTATATTCTGCCCAAGTTCGGGCCGTTGAAGCTGGTGTCAGTGAAGGGGCCGACGGCTGCGACGGAGGCCCAATATATCCATAGCGTGGCGGTGTCGGTTGCGGCGTTGAAGCATGTGCTGGCTCGGTTTACACCGCCGCCAACGACGGTCTCCACTGCGGCCAGCGCGGCGGCAGCGGATACGAAGTCTGACCCTCCGGCCAGCCAGCCGGCGCCGGCAAATCCCAACGCGAAGCAAGATGTGCCGCGGCAGTCGGCTGATCCACGCCATCCACTTCTGAACCGCGACCTGGATACCGGTAGTGTCGTGAAGCCAGGCGGCTATCCGCTTACTGACAATACTTACTCTGACCTTCTGCATCGGCTGGCGCTGAACCCTAAGGGGCCGATACCGCCTGCGATCAAGGAGGACGTGCTGGCGTTCTACGCTAACCCAGACGCTCCAATTCTGACCAAAAAGGATGCGGGGCGCTGGGCGCAGGTGCAAGCCGACCTCGTGATCTTGAAGGTCATTCCGACGAGCACCGAGCCCGAGCCATTTCCCACCTATGGCGACGACCTGGGCGAGAATCCGGAAACTCCCTAGTCGCGGTGGCCGGTCTAGGATGG
>CAZZYB010000488.1:0-3311 GCA_964658125.1 uncultured Acetobacteraceae bacterium
CACCGGCCTTCTAAGCCGGCGGTTGCAGGTTCGATTCCTGCCGGGCGCGCCACCGATATCGAGACGCCGGTTTTGGTGGATGTAGCTCAGCTGGTAGAGCCCCGGATTGTGATTCCGGCCGTCGCGGGTTCGAGTCCCGTCATCCACCCCATTTCCTTTCCACTATGACCTGCGGGATGTTGCTAAACCTGCCGTTTTTTTGCACAGATGGGTATACTGCGCCGGCGTTGGAAAGTGGGCTGCAATATGGTTGAGGGGCGATCCCCCTGTTAGCCGTCGCAGTCTGGAACCTTGTTTGAAGTTCAAGTTTTGGGCCGTTAGCTCAGCTGGTAGAGCAGTTGACTCTTAATCAATTGGTCGTAGGTTCGATCCCTACACGGCCCACCAAATTTGAGGACTCACGCGAGTCTCCAGATCGTAATCCGCACCCTCACTCGGGTAAGTCGACGATCCACAGGTCAAGCGGCAATTCTTGTTCGTGGTCTGCCGGTCCGGACAACGGCACCGTCGCAATCGGTTTGCCGTCGATAATTGCTTGGTCGAAAGCTTTGGTGGACGCACCGGCATGGGTGGCGCGAAATTTCGGCAGTAGGTAAGGCAGGCCGTCCGACAGGAACGTTGACGCTCCATCAGTCACCTGAAAATGCAGATGGGGTTCCGATGAGTTGCCTGACGTACCCACCAAGCCGAGCACCTGTCCGCGGCGTACGTTTTGACCGACGTGAACCTGCACGGAATGCGGAGCGAAGTGCGCGTAGAGTGCGTAGTGTCCGCCGCCCAAATCTAGAACCACGTGATTGCCATCGGCCTGGTCGACGGGCAAGTTCAGGGGGAAAGATCCAATTGGCGAGTTGTCCAAGTTGTCTACGGCTGCGATGACACGCGCATCGGCGACCGCATAGGCCGGCTTGTTGTAGATGATGTAGCTCTTTGGATCCTTGGGATTGCCGACGTAGATTCGACCGCGGGCATCCAGCGCCTCCCAGTCGATGGCGAAACGCTGCGCTGTAAATGCGCGTCCGTTGACGGCCAAGGTAGCCCGAATATGGCGGGTCGAGTCGCAACAGCCGTCGCCGACAATGAAACGCTGACCCCGCAAGGGCGGGTCGATGACTAGACCGGTAAGAACGTCGACCGGCAGTCGGGCTGCAGTGGCCGCGACAGTGATGTTGTTCGATGTCATGGTCAGCTGATGGTCGAGCGCCTTCGGAATGTCCCCAAGCTGGTTTGCGATGACGTGCACGTAGAGAAGACCCAGCTGTGAGGCACCGAACGCCCCGGGGACGGCCCGAGCATCGCGGACGACGAGCTGGGTGGCGAGCTTCGCGGCATTGAACTCACCAACGACGGTCCCGCCTGCGGCATCGAGCACTTGCAGTTGGTCAGCGGTGACGACAGCACCCGAGTAATTGTCCAACTGCAGTTCGTATTCGAGGTGGTAGCGCCCATCACCGCCCTTGACCGGAACGGGTCTGCGGACAGTTTGCATAACCAGCGGAGTTACGATCACCGGGTGGTTCACCAGCGGCTCTGCGGTGGCGGCGGAGTCTTCATGTGCTTCCGTCGCACGGACTACGGCGGGGGCACAGCAACTCAGCACTGACGCACAAATTAGAAATTGAATGATCTTCACGCTGCTCCTTGAGACGATATGACTACGTCTGAAAGCCGTGCTGCAATACCTCAGGCAGTACCGATGGATTCTGGTCGAACCTTACTGCCCCACTCGGATCCGGTATCACCTGAAGCAACGGATCGGGTCCGACCGAGATTTCTCCTGTGAATGGCCGATCGTGAGAAGCGATCAGCAGCACGCACGCGGCGACACCCGAAGCGAAGATCCCGAGTGCGATGGCGGAGGCGAGCCGCTCACCGCTGTGAACCAACGCGATCGCGAGCAGAGCACAAATCGCTTGCACGCACAGGCATGACCACTTGACCCAATTGACTTGCGAGCGGCTGATGATGATGCGCTGCCTACGAGCGTCGAGTGTGGTTTCAAGAGCGGTGGCGATTTCTCGTTGCGCGATTTGCTGGCCTTGGGTGACAGGCGTTAGAGCAAGAGTCAACTGCAGCGCCTCGGCGAGGGAGGGTGGTGTGATCCTCAGTGTGGCGGCTTGCCGTGCCATCGTAGGCCATTCCCGAGTTGCAACATCCTCGATGTAGTCACGAACTAGGGCGCGAATACGCGCCTCGGGATTCCCGGGGAAGCTGGCGGCAAAAACCACGACGGATTTAAGCCCGCTGGCTTCGCGGTTAACCGCTGTGTTGGCACGCTCGTTATCACCCCATACCTGCGCAGCGGTGAAGGCTACGAAAAGCCCGAAGATGATGCACAGTGGCGGCAGCATTGCCGGCGAAACCGCCTTAAATGAGCGCGTACCTTCGCCTACCGCGAGCATCGCGACCACGCCGTAGATTGCCGCTGCGAGGAGGTAAGCAACTCCAAAAATGACCAGCGCCATCCATATGACAGGAAGATTGTGCAGCCAGTTATTTATATTCACGTCCCTCGCGAGCAGTCGCAGCGCCTGATGCAATTGCTTTTAGTGAATTGGTCGGTTCGATCCTACACGGCCCGCGATTTACGCGGAAAACTCCCGCCAATCCAACGCCGATACAAGTCCCGCGTGACCACGCGACGACGGATCAGCGGGAGACCGCCAGCGATTGCTTCAAGAAATCGTCAGATTTCCGCAGCATCTGCGTTCGTGCGGATGAGTCGTCAAGGTAATGATCCAACCCGTCAAACGTTACGAGCTCGCAGCGAGCATGCGCGGCGGAACACGCGGCGGCCATGTTCTTGGATTGAACGTAGCTGACGTTGCGATCCATCGTTCCATGAAACATAAGAACGGGCGCCTCGAGGCGAGACACGTTCTGTGCCGGAGACCCCTCGCGTACCTGGGGTCCATCACCAATCATCTTCTCTATGACCTCATGGTCGGACCAGTACCGACGCGAGTCTTTCCAAGCCATCAGGTCCGTTATCGGGGCTATCGCAACAACCGCTTTGAAGAGTTTTGGGTCGACGATGGCAGACTGCAAGGCCGCATAGCCGCCGTACGACCAGCCGACGATAGCCAGTTTCGCGGGATCCGCAATACCTTCGCTCACCAGCCAGCGCCCGGCATCCAGCACGTCGCCAATCGCTATCTTCCACGACTGGAAGCCGTTGTGTTCGAACCAGGTGTCGCCATAACCGGAGGAACCACGGAAGTTCGGCTGCAGAACCACATACCCCTCATGCGCGTAAAACTGCACCAGCCAGTCGAATCCTCCGATGTCTCGTGCGGCAGGCCCTCCGTGGG
>CAZZYB010000489.1:0-3309 GCA_964658125.1 uncultured Acetobacteraceae bacterium
GAATGCGGTGCCGACCTGGGTAGCGAGGGCCTGGCTTTGTGTCACCCAGGGGGCCTGCGCCGTGAGCCAGGGGGCGGGGACGGTTTCGCCGGGCGTGGGCGAAAGCTCGGATGTGTAGACGTGGACGCCGGTGCCGCTGGCGGTGGCGTGGAGGAGAAGGCAGGCAAGCGGGCGGGCGTGGTTGGCGATGCCGGCGCGGTCGTCGAAGGAGAGAGGAGTACCGGGAGTGTTGGACGCCGCGTCGCTGTCGCGGGTCATGATCACCGTAAAGCCGCGCGCGGAGAGAAGGGAGCGAAGGCGGAACGCGAGGGCGAGGGTCACGTCTTTTTCAACGAGCTGGTCGTTCATGCGCGAGCCGGTGTCGCCGCCGCCGTGGGCGGGATCGACGACGATGACCGTGCGGTTGAAAGGGCCGGGCTGGAGCTGCGCGAGGGCTGCCGCCGGAGAGATTGTCGGCTTGGGTTTGACGGGAGTGCTGGGGACGGGGTGCGCTTCGGTCAGGTGCGGTGTGGAGGTGTCGGTCTGCGCGGGGGCGGTGCGCACGATGGGCGCGGGCGTAGTGTCCTGAGCCAAAACAGACAGGGACGCCGAAGCGAGCAGGAGGGTGGTCAGATGGCGGGCAAAGGTCAAAGGTCGTCGGGCTAAATCAGATGAAGGTTACGACGCTGATTGTAACGGGTTGGATGCGTGGCCGAGCCGATCCACCGTGTGACAGCGTAAACTTTGTGCACATGCGAGTCTTCGGCGTCGATTGCGGAACGGAGTTCACCGGGTACGGCGTGGTCGAGGTAGACTGCGACGCGCGGACGCCGAAGCTACGTTACCTGTGCGCCGGGGCTGTGAAGTTGAGCAAGAAAGACTCGACCGCGCAGAGACTGGCGCAGGTGTACGCGGAGCTGACGGCGTTGATGCAATTGTGGGAACCGGAGATGGTGGCGATTGAAGAAGTTTTCTTTGCCGCCAATGCGAAATCGGCGTTGAAGCTGGGGCAGGTGCGCGGCGTGGCCATGTTGGCGGCGGCGAACTGTGGGCTGGCGGTGGCGGAGTATGCTCCGCTGTCGATCAAGAGCGCGGTGGTGGGGTATGGGCTGGCGGCGAAGGAGCAGGTGCAGTTCATGGTGGCTCGGCTGCTGGAGCTGGATGAGGCGCCGAAGCCGGCGGATGCGGCTGATGCCCTGGCGATTGCGATTTGTCATATCCATCATGCGCAGACTGCGGAGGCGTTGCGGCGCTGATGAGAGTGTGGATCGTTCTGAGTTTTTTATTGCTGGGTTCGGGTGCGGCCGATTCGCCGCAGAAGATTTCGTTCAGCATGGAGAGCGGGCCGGGGCGGGGACCTAGTTACACGATCGACGTCAACGAAAGCGGTTTGGGGAAGTATTGGGAGATGGCTGAGGCGAACGCTGCTGATGCTCCGGCGAAGCCAGTGGTGAAGCTGACAATTTCGGCGGCTACGATAGCGCAGATCTTTGCGGCTGGGCCGGCGATTTCGACGAAACAGTGCGAGACACACGTCAAGAATATTGCGCAAACGGGGAAGAAGAAGCTGACGTACGTTGCGGATGCCGGGGCAGCGGAGTGTGCTTATAACTACTCGGACGATGAGAAGGTGAATGCTGCGACGAGTGCGTTTCAAGCGATCGCCGCAACGATTCAGACGGGTGCGAAGCTGAAGCACGATCATCGCTTCGATCACCTGGGGTTGGACGCGGATCTGGATTCGCTGTTGGTGCAGGCGAAGGAGCACTACTCGATCGAGCTGCAGAATATTGCGCCGGTTTTGCAGTCGATTGTCGATGACGACGAGATCATGGCGCCGTCGCGGCGTAAGGCGAAGATGCTGCTGGATATGGGAAGCGTTCAGGCGGCGCCGAGCGCGCGGTAGAACTCGGCCATTGATTCAAGAGAGACGGCTTCAGAGCGGGCTTGCGACGGGATGCTGGCGGGCCATGCAGCGGTGAGGCGCGCGGTGCCGTAGCCGGCGGCGCGCAGGTTATTGCTGAGGGTCTTGCGCTTCTGCGCGAAGGTGGAGCGGAGGAATTTGTTGAAGCCCTCGGGGTCGACTTGCAGCTCTGCGAAACGTGGGGCGAAGTCGAGGCGGAGGACGGTGGAGTAGACGTCGGGTGGTGGGGAGAAGGCGCTCGGGGGAAGGGTGAAGAGGTTGGCGACGGTGGCGTGCATCTGGGTGAAGGCGGAGAGCGCGCCGTAGTCGCTGGTGCCGGGTGAGGCGGCGATGCGGTCGGCTACTTCGCGCTGCATCATGAGGACTGCTCGGCGGAGGACGCTGGCGCGAGAGGCGACGAAGAGGTGGAGGAGGATGTCCGAGGTGATGTAGTAGGGGAGGTTGCCGACGACGTCGTAGGTTCCACGGCCCAGGGCCCAGGGTCCAGAGATCAGGTCGGCTTCGAGGATGTCGGCGGTGTGGATGGTGACATGGGGGTCGTTGCGGAAGCGGAAGGTGAGCTCGCGGGCCAGGACGGGGTCGAACTCGATGCAGTGAAGACGTGCGCAGCGGGGGGCGAGGAGCGCGGTGATGGCTCCGTGGCCTGGGCCGATCTCGACTACGGTGCGGTCGTGAGTTTCGCCGAGGGATTCGGAGATGCGGCGGGAGGCCGCTTCGTCGATGAGAAAGTTCTGGCCTAGTTTTGGTTTCTTCACTGGTTAGAGTTTAGAGCGTCACGCACGGCGGCGTTGGAGGTAGAAGAGCGGGATGCCGGCGAGTATGACTGCGGTGCCGATGAGCGAGTTCCGCGGTTGGTCGGAGAAGCTGAAGACGAGTAGGACAAGCGCGGCGAGGATGAACAGCGCGGGGACTATGGGGTAGCCGGTGACGCGGTAGGGGCGAGGGGTGTCAGGCTCGCGGTAGCGGAAGACAAAGACTGTCGCGGCGGTGAGGGCGTAGAAGAGCCACTCGGAGAAGATGGCTAGCGAGAAGAGGGCCTGGAAGCGGCCGATGGCTAGCAGGAGAAGTGAGCTTAGGACGGCTTGCAGGATGAGGCTCGACGACGGCGTGTGGAAGCGCAGGTGGATGCGGGCGAGGGCAGTGGGGAAGAGGCGGTCCTGGGCGGCGGCGAAGGGCACGCGTGCTCCGGAGAGTGAACTGCCGACAAAGGTGGCGCAGATGCTGATGGCCATGCCGATAGAGACTAGCGCGGCGCCGATGTGGCCGGCGGTGAGGACGAGAGCATCCGACGCCGGGCGGGCGGAGAGGGCGATGCTTTGCGCGGGGAGGACGTACTGGATGGCGGCGTTGGTGAGCATGTAGAGCGCGCCTACGATGGTGACACCGCCGACGAGAGCGAGGGGTAA
>CAZZYB010000490.1:0-3244 GCA_964658125.1 uncultured Acetobacteraceae bacterium
GTCTCCACTCCCGAGACGCCGCTTCCCATCCTCCAGTAGCTACCGGCTACTCAAAACAAACTGATTCCCATCCGGATCCACGAAAACCGCACTAGTCCCCCAGTGCTCCTTCTTCGGCTCCTTAACAAACTCCACGCCCTTCGCCTTCATCCCATCAGCCGTCGCAAACACATCGTCGCACCACAGCGACATCGGTTGCGCCGTGCCAATCCGTGCTTCATCGCCGGGCATCGTAAACAGCACCAGCCCCGTCTCCGCTCCCGGAATCAGCAACTCAATCCACCGTTGCGGCCCGAACACCTGATCGGTCGCTACCTTGAACCCACACTTCTCCGTCCAGAACTTCAACGCCGCATCCTGGTCGGTCACCGGCACACTCACAAACTTGATGCCCTTGATCATCGGTCAAATCCTCCAACCGTGAGCATAGGCACCGCGACCCACACTTGCAATTGCCTCTTCATCGCTATACCGTCCAAAGGTATAGCCATGCCCAAACTAGACGACTACATCCTCGACACCCTCATGCGCGACCTCGTCGGCCACGACCACCGCCCCGCAGCCTACCTCGTCTACATCTGGCTCTCCGGCGAGCAGTCCCGCCGCAAAACCCCTCTCCGCATCTCCTACCCGGAGCTGGCCGAAAGCACCGGCCTATCCCGCAGCGCCGCACAAGCCGCAGTCGCCTGGCTCAAGCGCCGCAAGCTGCTCTCCGCAACCAAGCAAACCGCCACCGACATCCCCACCTACACCCTCCACACGCCTTGGCTGCGGAACTAAACACCTCACCGCGCTATTGTCGTTGCTTGTTCTTCCTCTAAGCTCAAAACCTCAAAGCTCTAAGCTCCTCCCCACCCGAACCAGCACGAACCCCACCTACCTCCCAAAGCTATACGTCAACCGCACAACACCGTTATCAATTCCCGGATTCTGAATCCCCCGATATCCATTCGACAAATGGTGATAGCGATAGTCCACCGCCCACGCCCGCCGAGCTCCCGTATACCACTCCACACCGCCGCCAAACTCAAACGTGAAATTAAACATCTCCGTCTGATCCGTCGGGATATCTCGCGTAGACGCCAGGAACCCTCCATTGGCCGCCAGATAAGGTTGCACCCTCCGCCGCGGTAAGAAGTTCACCTTCTGACCCAGCGGACTCACCCCACCCGCATAAGTCCACGGATGCTGGCAAGTGATCGTGAAGCTATAAGTCCCAATCGGCACCGCGCCTCCACCCCCGACCGGCAAAGAAAGCAACGGCCCTGACCCCATCGAAGGCACGCACTCCTTGGGCTCGAAATCCGAGTTATGCGTCGTATAACCAGGCTGCCCCGTAATGTTGAACGTCTCATCGATCGTCGCCTGCGGTGTCCGTATGAACACAACCGGCAGCACCTCCGCCTCGTACCGCCACGAATACCATCCCCGCGAACTCAACCGCCGGCTATAACTCCCGCCAAACCCCAACAGCTTCCGCCGCTCCGTCTGCCCAATCAAGATATGGCTCGAGTCATTCGAGTACTCCGCAAACAAACTAAAAGAATTTACGGGGTCAAAACGCCGCGAAGCCTCCTGCGCTCCAGCCCCGCAACAACCCACCAGCAACAACACCATCAACAGCTTCATTCAATCCCCAGACTCTTCCACACACCATCCACCCGCGCCTTCACCTCTTTGGGCATGGTCAACATCTGCGGCCATTGCCGCGTAAACCCTTCCGCCGCCCACTTCCGCGTAGCATCGATCCCCATCTTCGACCCAAAGTTCGGCAACCGCGACGCATGGTCCAGCGAATCCACCGGCCCCAGCGTGAACTGAATGTCCCTCTCCGGATCGATATTGTTCGCCACCCGCAGCGTCACTTCCGCCACGTCCTGCACATCGCAATCTTCATCGACGACCACAACGCACTTCGTAAACATCGCCTGCCCCATAGCCCAGATCCCACTCATCACCTTGCGCGCATGTCCGGCGTAGCTCTTGCGAATACTCACGATCATCAAATTATGAAACACACCCTCCGCGGGCAGGTTCACGTCCACAATCTCCGGCATTGTCAACCGCATCAGTGGCAGAAAAATCCGTTCCACCGCCTTGCCCATCCACGCATCTTCCATTGGAGGCTTACCTACCACCGTAGCCGCATAAATAGGGTCTTTCCGATGCGTAATGCAAGTAATGTGAAACACCGGATACTCATCCTGCATCGTGTAAAAACCCGTATGATCGCCGAACGGCCCCTCCGTCCTCAACTCACCCAGTTCCACATACCCTTCCAGCACGATCTCCGCCGTAGCCGGCACCTCGAGATCAACGGTCTCGCACTTCACCAGTTCAACAGCCTTCTGCCTTAGGAACCCGGCAATCAAATACTCCTCTACCTCGGGCGGTGCCGGCACAATCGCCGAAAAAGTAGTCGCGGGATCCGTCCCGATCGCCACCGCAACCTCCATCCGCTCCCCACGAATCTTTGTCAACACAGTCTGCGGCACACTGCTCGTATCCGCACCACCCACCGTCCCACCCGCCGTCAGAGCCATTAGATCGACCGCCCCCGCGACATCCTCCGTCGCCCCCCGCATCCGATCCCGCGCATGTTCCGCCGCCACCTTCTGCCGCTGCCAGTGCATGCCCGTAGTCTTGCCGTCATACACCTGCATCCGATACATCCCAACATTCCGCTTCCCACTCTTCGGATCGCGCGTCACCACACAGGGCAGCGTAATAAACCTGCCACCATCCTGCGGCCACGTCTGCAGCACCGGAAACTTCAACACATCCACATCATCCCCGCGCAGAATCACTTCCTTGCAAGGAGCATTCCTGGCGTCCTTACCTTCAAGCCGCTTAGGAAAAAATCCCCCCACCTCCGCCAGCACTGGAAGCATCTTCAACTTGTCCATAAAGCTAGATGGAGCCACAGGGTGCAGCAGCACCTCAATCCGCTTCGCCACATCGTCGAGCGACTCCACCTCCAGCGCCAACCGCATCCGCCGCTCGCTGCCAAACTGGTTCATCAACACGCGCGCGCCCTTGTACCCCACCACATTCTCAAACAGCAACGCCGGCCCACCCGCCCGCTTCGTCCCCTTACCCGACTTAGCCGCCCGGTCAGCAATCTCCGCCATCTCCAACACCGGCGAAACAGGCGCACTAACCCGCTTCAACTCCCCTGCCTTATCCAGCGCCTTCAACCACTCCCTCAAACTCTCGTAACCCAAAACTGCCTCCGTCTTATTCT
>CAZZYB010000491.1:0-3232 GCA_964658125.1 uncultured Acetobacteraceae bacterium
CATCGAGCGGCACACTATTCTCGCGAAATCCTGTGACCAGACCTTCAAGCTCCTGATCGCTGTAAGCCCAGTACCGCGACCACCACGTCCCGAACGCAAACCGAGGCGGCAAAGAAATCCTTCCCGCCACGCGAACATAGTCGCCGAGCGCCTCCTTATAAGCATGGCCGTACCCGAAGAAGTAAAGGTCCTGTCGCTGGCCCGGCGCGCGCAGCGTCACCCAAGGCCACGGACTCGCCGCGCCTTTGCTGAAACTGAAATCCGCCGAGTCGAACAGCGGCCGCACCGAATCATCAACCACCGCCCACCCACTCCGCGACACCAGCCCCTGCTCAATGGGCTCGCGCGTCTTATCGCCCCGCGCGCCGTCGAGAGTGCGGGTTGTACCCTGCAGATTCTCTTTGTCCGCCATTCCCGGATGCCACGTTACGGGCTTGCCGTCCAGGGTGAAACTCACCGCCAGGCTGTCCGCTGTGAAGCGTCCATCCGACGCCAGCGCGGGCCGATACTCGAGCCGCAGCGCATCGGTAGCGATCGTGTACTCAGGATTCTTTCCCGCAAACGTGATCTTCCGCGCCGACTTCGGCACTGGCATCCGCCGATTCAAAAACACAAACGACGCGCGGTCTTCAAACACGCCATCCGCCGACCACTCCATGCGGATCAGTTTCGAAGTCAGCACCGTGAAGCGCGCGTGTCCCGCCACAACCACTGCCGCAGGATCAGCCTTCGGTTCGGCCTGCTGCGCGCCGCAGGCAATCGCTACCGCGCAAATCGCCAGCATCGTGAGAGCCCGCTTCACTGCGTCTACCTCTTTCAAATCGTGATGCCAAGCTTGTCGTGCAGATACATCTTGCTCGTCTCCGCCGACTGCTTCGGCGAGCCTCCGGGATCGGGCACCGCATCCAGCTCAACCACCACCCAGCCTCGATAAGTATGACGCCGCATCGCCGCCAGCACAGCAGGAAAGTCCACGCGCCCGCGTCCCAGTTCCACGAACTGGTAGCCCGCGCCATCCGGCTTGGGGCGAACGTCCTTGAAGTGCAGAAACAGAATGCGCTCGTGATACTTGTCGAACGCCTTCACCGGATCGCCGCCGCCCTGCAGGCAATGCGCCACATCTAGCAGCAGCTTCACATAGCGCGGGTCCGACGCGGCCATCACGGCATCGTTCCCCTCCGGCTTCTCGCTCAGCGAGTTCATGTGGTTGTGCATACACAGCGTCACGCCCACCTCCGCCGTGCGCCGCCCAAGCTCACTCAGCGCATCCCCGGCGCGCTTGATGTCATCCTCCGTGGCGGCGCGACCTTCAGGATTACCGGCGATCACCTGCATGTAATGCCCGCCGCCGTCGCGCGCAAACTTCGCGTGCTCCACATGCATGTCCAGCGAAGCCGCCCGCGTCGCCGGGTCACCGTTCACGCTGCCGCTCGAAAACGCCACAAACTTCAGCTTCTTCGCTGCCAGCTCCGCGACCAGCCGCGAAGGGTTGTCTTTATAAATCGGAATCGCGTTCGCGCGAATCTGAATGCCCTTGTAACCCGCGCTCGACACATCGTCGATGGCCTGCTGAATCTTGTCGCCCCACGTAATCGCCGCGCAACCGAACTGAATTCCCGGAGCACCCGTCGCAGCCAGCAGGCTGTGAGGTTCGATAGCCCCGAGCGCCGCGGCGCCCGCTACTCCGGTAAGAAACTCGCGACGTGACACTGCGCCACCCGCCGCAAACTTGCGAATATCGAAACCCATACCCATCCTCAGCCTCTCTTTCGTAACGGACCGCAGCCGCGAAAAATCACCGCCCTACGATACCACTTGCGTCCTCGCGGTTAGCGTTGCGAAGTCAACTGATAGTGCCCCGCGTGCGCCAGCGTCACCACGCCACGCGCGCCGTCCTCGACACTCTCCGCAGCCTGCGCCTTGCCGTTCACGCGGACCTCCGCACCGGCTTTCGTCAACGGCACAAACACCCGCGCCGTGACGCCTTCCGGAACATCCACCGCAATCGTACCGGCCTTCACATCGACCTTCAACAGCCCCTGCGGCGTAGGCTCGGCGCCGCGCGCAAACTTCAAATCCAACAGCTCCGGGCGAATGTCCACCGTGCTGAAACCGGCGCCGATCGCGTGGATCCCAAGCACCTCTTCCATCAGCCAAGCCGTCGGCCCCGAGCTCCATCCATGCGCCAGGCTCACAAAATAGCCGCTGCGATTATCCGACTGCAGCGACGCATGAAAATCTTCCTTGTACCAGGTGGGATCGTAAGCCTCCCAGAAGCTCGTCGCGCCTTCCTCGATCATGCCGCCCCAATACATCCTGATCCACTCCAGCGCCTCCTTGCGATGTCCCATCTTCGCCATCGCGGAGATCACGTAGTAGTTGTAATACGGCGAAATGATCAGGCCGCTGTACTTCGTCTGACCCACCTGCGACAGCACATTCTTCCAGATCGCGTCATACTGCGACGGCGTTGCCACACCGCTCAACACGGCCATCGCATTCGTCTGCCAGCGGGGTCCATACGTGCCTGTCGCAGGGTCAAGCAGGTACTTATCCGCCGCCACTTTTATGGCAACAGCCCGCCGCTCATACTTGTCGGCGTTGGCATTGTCGCCCATCTCGCGCAGCAGCCATGCGCCTTCGCGATACCCGCGATAGAACTCGAACTCGCTCGCCCGCCGCGACTCCGGTGTATCCCCATTCAACTCCGGCGACCAGTCCACGTACAGCCACACCTTCGTCTTGTTCGCATACAAATCTTTTTCATCGAACTCCTTGTCGATGTGCTCCAGCAACTGCACCGCGCGATCATGCGTCTTCGCTAAAAACTCTTTCGAGCCCGTATGCCGGTAGTACTCCGCCACCGTGGTAAACCAGTACGACGAGTAGCCCGGAATCCCATTCACATGCTGCGTCACGGGGGCCTCGCCGATCAGCCGGTCCTCCGTATCTTCGACCAGGTAGTGGTCCCCAAACACCGCATCGATGACTCTTGCGCTGATGTCGTTGTCGCCGCTCCAGCGGCCGCGATCGCGCTTGCTCGCATCCCACAGGCCGTCCTGCATACAGAGGTGCGCGGTGTACGCTCCGGTCTCCCAGATTTTGTTTAGCGCCGCATCGCTCGACTCAAAACTGCCCTGGTACTTGACCGGATAAAAAGTGTGATCGACGTGGATCGACTTGAAGCGCATCTCCGCCGGCCCGCCCACAAACTGCAGCTTCACATAACGAA
>CAZZYB010000492.1:0-3228 GCA_964658125.1 uncultured Acetobacteraceae bacterium
CCGGAAACACCAGCGAAATCTTCGTCCCGATCGGGAGCCCTACCGGCCTCTCCATATTCAGCATCACGCCGCCGCTCGATACGTCCGTCGTCACACTCCGCACCACCGCACCATCCGGCAGCACCAGGTTCGTCGGCACCGCCATCGTCACACGCACGGTCGTGCGCCGCTGCTGACTCTCCCACGCGACCGCCGTCGCAACCCCCAGGATCATGATGTTGAACAGCGTCCACAACACATTCATCGCAATCGTTCCCGGATGCGCGCCGTCATACAGGTTCGCTGGAAAATTCCACAGCCAGCTGATCCCCGGCATTTGGATGTACCGAGGAATAGCCGCCAGCAGACCGAGGAAGTTCAAAGACAACAACAGCAAAAATGGCTGCGCGATCCTCGTGTCGAAGAAGCTCCGGTTCACGACGCCGCCTTTGGCCGTCACGTTGAAACTTCCCGACTTCGGATTCACCAGCGCCATCATCGTCGGCAGGAAGATATAGGGCGCCAGCACCGTCTCATAGATCTCGTTCCAGAACGAGTGCCGGTGCTGCCCCTGTATGCGCGAGTTCGTCACCGCCGACAACACCAGGTGCGGCAGCGCAAACGCAAAAATCGCCACCCAGTACCCCGGAATATTCGTATGCCCCAACAGCAGATAGATCAGCGGAGACGTCAAAAAAATCAGCCGCGGAAACGCGTACAGAAAATGCGTCATCGCGTTGAAGTAGCAAAGCCGCTGCGCCGCCGTAAGCCCCGGCGCAAATAACGGATTGTCCGTCCGCAGAATCTGGATCATCCCCCGCGCCCAGCGAATCCGCTGCTTCACATGCCCGTTCAATCGTTCCGTAGCCAGCCCCGCGGCTTGCGGAATATTAATGTAAGCCGTGTTCCATCCCTTCATCTGCATACGCAGCGAAGTATGCGCATCCTCAGTCACGGTCTCGACCGCAATGCCGCCAATCTCATCCAACGCAGACCGCCGAATCACAGCACACGACCCGCAGAAGAACGTCGCATTCCAGAAGTCGTTCCCATCCTGCACTACGCCATAAAACAACTCTCCTTCATTCGGAATCACGCGAAACTGCCCCAGGTTCCGCTCAAACGGATCAGGCGAATAAAAATGATGAGGCGTCTGCAACAACCCCAGCTTCGCATCACGCCCAAACCACCCCATCGTCAGTTGCAGAAAGCTCCGCGTGGGAACGTGATCTGAATCGAAAATCGCAACAAACGGCGCATCCAATCTCTTCAACGCACGATTGATGTTGCCCGCCTTCGCATGCTCGTTATCATCGCGCGTCATGTAACCGATGCCGGCTTCTTCAGCGAACGCGCGAAACTCCTCGCGCTTCCCATCATCGAGGATGTACACATTCAACTTGTCCGCCGGCCAGTCGATATTCATCGCCGCCAGCGCCGTATAACGCACCACGTTCAACGGCTCGTTATACGTCGGGATCAGGAGATCGACCTCCGGCCACGTATCGGTGTCTTCCGGCAGTGGAACCGGCGTCCGCCGCAGCGGCCACAGTGTCTGCAAATAGCCCAGGAACAAAATCCCAAACGAGTAACACTCCGCCGCGAGCAGCAGCAGAATAAAAAAAACATCCAGCCCCGTCCACGAGGTGCCCGGATCATTGAAGTACTTCACCACCGTCGATACGCGCCAGTACCCGTACCTGAAAGTCGAGAAGCACGACAGCAACATCAGTGTCAGCGTTATCAGGTAGGACGTAGAAGCTCGATCGAGCCAGATGGCGATGACCAGCGTCAGCACGCCCAACAGAATCTGCTGCGGCCACGTAGACTCCATGACCCCCGCAAACACCATGAAGATGAATCCGCCGAAGAGAATCGCGTAGCGCAGTCCAATCAAAAGAAAATTTTCGCCGGATTCGAATTCTCTCCACAGGGGAGACCTCGTCATCGCTCACTCCATCGAGCACTGCGCAATCCGCCCGGCGCCGGTGCCGACTGCGTCCGAAGCCACGAAACCAGGTTCAGATAATCCGCCACCACCGGCGACTCCGGCGCATAATCGATCACCGTCATACCCTCTGCCAGTGCTTCAGAAACTCCAGCCGACCGCCGAATCACAAACGGCAGCAAACGATCGCCAAGCTGTTGCCGCATCACCTCGCGCACATCCAGGTGCAGCGGCAGCGAAGCGTCAAACTGGTTCAGCACGAAGAATGGCCGCACCGGCTGGCCTTCCCCATCGCTCATCCCCGCAAAAAACTTCTCCAGTCCCTGCAGGCTGATCACCGAATTCATATCCGGAGCCAGCGGCACCAGGATCGTAGAATCCATCCGCGCCAGCTTCCGCGCGACCCATGCCGCACCGGGAGCGAGGTCCACCAGCACCCGCTGCATCCCCCGGCTGTTGGCCGTCAACTCCTCCGCCAGCCAGTCCTGCGTGGCGACGTCACCTACCTTCTGGTTCACGTCGTAACCAACCAGGTAAATCGGCGCATCCGGACTTCCCGCCGGCGGCGAAAACGTCCGCACCGCCCCTGCCCGCAACTCGCTCGCGCCGAAGTAATACGGCAGCAATCCGTGCGACGTCGTATCGGTCAGCAGCACACGCTCCCCAGTCGACGAGAGCGCCCGTCCCAGCGTTGCAATCAGGCTTGTCTTGCCCACCCCGCCAGCCAGTGAGAACACGGTCAGCATCGGTACGCGCATCACCCGCTGTGGCTGAACTTCCTGCTGCATCTCATGGCCCTGACCGAACACACCCTTCAACGCAAACCATCGCGACGCCACACGCTCTCGGGAGTGCTGCAGCGTGTCCTCCACAGGTGACATCAATTGCACCGCACGCTTCGTCCCTGCCTCAGGTGCCTGGCTGTAGATCCACGCGGGTACAGTCTGCTCCGCTTCAACCGGCGCTTCCCGGCGCGGGTCCGTAGGCGGTCCAGTTCGAAATTCCGGTCGAGGCTTCGAGCGCCGCTCTACCCAAACTTCTTTCCCTTCTGCGCGAGCCTCCGTCCCAGCTTCAGACACCGGACGCAAGTCGCCGAGAGGCTCTGCCCGATACTCTGGCGGAGTGCGCCGATACTCCGTGTTCATCCGGCCCCCGAAGCGTCCAGCAGAGGCTTCAGCAACTTCCCGTCCCGCAGCAACATCCGCAGCCGCAATCTCCGCTTCCTGCGCCAGCGGTCCAGTCGCACGAAGCTCCCGCAAACCCTCTCCACCGTTTCCTTCCGTCTGCGGCACGACCAACCG
>CAZZYB010000493.1:0-3225 GCA_964658125.1 uncultured Acetobacteraceae bacterium
GAGATGCTCAGGCCGCCGCGGCTTGCTTGCCATACACGGGATAGTCGACGTAGCCATGTGCGTCGAACGTGTAGAACGTGTCGCGGTCATAGGCGCTCAAGGGAGACTGATTCCTGATCCGGTCCACGAGGTCCGGATTTGAGACAAAGTAGCGTCCAAACGCCACGAGGTCGGCCGTACCCTGTTGGATGATAGCCTCAGCGCTTGCCGGCTCGAAGCCGCCCGCAGCGATGATCCTGCCCGTGAAGATCGCGCGCAATTGCTCCGCTGCAATTGCAGCCTGCCCTTCGGTGACGACCACGTTTCCGCGGACCCTTGGTTCGATGATGTGTAGATACGCGAGGGACATTTCGTTCAGGCGCGCCACCAGGTAGGCAAAAAGCACGGAAGGCTCGCTGTCAGACATGCTGTTCCAATGTCCGTCGGGTCCGATCCGCACTGCAACACGGTCGCGGCCCCAGACTGAACTCATCGCCTCAATGACCTCGAGCATGAACCGTGTCCGATGCTCTACGGATCCTCCATAGGCATCTGTCCGCTTGTTGCTGCCGTTCTGCAGGAACTGGTCTGGCAGGTAGCCATTCGCGCCATGCAGTTCCACTCCGTCGAAGCCGGCAGCCTTCGCCCGGGCGGCGGCGGCCCGATACTCTTCGACGACACCGGCTATTTCGGACAATTCGAGCGCGCGATGTGGAGACGGTTGCAGCCAACCAGCGGGGGTCGACGTCAAGTTGGAAGCGTCCTGCCAGTATGCCGGCGTAACAGACGCGGAGACTGGCTCTTGCCCTTCGGTGACGCTGACGTGAGACGACCGTCCCGTGTGCCAAAGCTGTGCAAACATAAATCCTCCCTTGGCGTGCACAGCATCCGTTATCTTGCGCCATCCACCGACGTGAGCGTCCGAATAGAGACCAGGAGCCCCCAGCCAGCCGCGGGCACCCGGGGAGATCGACGTTCCTTCTGCGATAATCAGGCCACCTTCGGACGCACGCTGAGTGTAATATTCTTGCATCAAAGAACCTGGAACGCCGCCGGGCGCTTCGGCGCGCGATCGTGTCAGCGGTGCCATCACGACACGATGCGACAGCTTCACGTCCGCGAGCGTAATGGGAGAGAATAAGGTGGTCATGTAAACTCCTCGCTGCCGTCCGTGACTACTTGAATATAGCCGCGAATGCTTGACGGATTAGACGATCGCAGCTGACACCAAGGCGACGCGCATTTATTGGACCTTCCGACTACTTCTTCCGTCCAGACTTGGATTACCAGTTGTAGACCGGACGCTCTGCAACGGCCCGATCCGCGGAGCCGGGTTGCTCCGGCCGAACTTGCGCCAGATCAGCTTCTCGCCGGCAGCACTGTCCCATCGCGTCGCGATCCCCGGCTTTCGGTTGCGAAATAGAGGAGCCCAACGATGGGGAATGCCATGCCGAGCATGGTCACGCCCCGCCAGCCGAACGATGCATATGACCAGCCGCTCAATGCAGAGCCTAGAGCGCCGCCTGCGAAGAACAAAGCCATGAACAGGCCGTTCAGTCTGCTGCGCTGTTCTGCTCCCAGAGCGTAGATTGCTCGCTGCCCGAACACGAGGTTTGCGGAGACAACAAAATCGAGGATAATCGCCGACGCTACGACGATAGCGAGTGACAGCGTCGAACCGTCGGTGGCCAGATCAGAGAGCAGAAAGGTCAGCGGCGCCACGAGCAAAGCAATCGCTGTTCCCAGTCCACTTCGCCCGCGGTCGGCCATGCGCCCAGCAAAGGGGGGAGCTATCGCCCCCGCCACACCGGCTAACGCCACCCAGGCGATGCCCCGTTGCGTCAATCCAAAGTGCGGGCTGCTCAGCCAAAGGGGGACGGCAGTCCAGAACACACTGAAGGCACCGAACATGCAGGCGTGATAGAAAGCGCGCCGGCGCAGGATCTCAGTTGAGATCAGGATCTGCCCCATGGAGGCCAGGAGCCGGCGGTAACTCAGTCCTGGGACTGGGTGTCGTGTCGGCAGAGAAAACCGAAGCGCACCGAACAGCAAGACCATCACAAACGCCGAGATTAAAAAGATGACCCGCCATGAGGAGGAGGCGGCAACCAGGCTCGATACGGGCCGTGCCAGCATGATGCCCAGCATCACCCCACTGACGACCTTACCGACCGCTTGTCCGCGCTGGGCTTCTGGAACGAGATAGGTGACATACGGCACCAACAACTGGACGCCGGCTGCCGTGGCACCGACGAAGAACATAACCGTCAGAAACAAAACCCGGTTTGTTAGCAACCCCACCAGCACGAGACATATTGCCTCCAGGCCAACCAGCATCAGCACCAAGCGCCGATTCTCGAACTGATCACCGAGCGGCACAATTGTCAGCAAGCCGACACCGTAGCCAGCCAAGGGGAGTGTGACGAGCAATCCGGTGCTTTGCGGCGGCATGCCCAGCGACGCACTGATCAGGCCTGTGAGAGGTTGAGCATAGTAGAGGTTTGCGATCAGAAGGCCGCAGGCCGAACCAAGCAGCCAAAGAACGCCAGATCCAGACGACATCTCCGGTTGAATTTGGGCGCCGGCCTGCGCCTTGGCCGCGCCAGCATAGGGCGATCCTGTTGCCAATCCGTCCGGCTCGGCAACTCGAACCGTGCTCATAGCACTTCGAAAATGCTGTAGACTGGCCCGTCGCTGCGGCGGTGGCCGATGCCAACCGCCACCAGGTGGTTCAACCACAAGTAAGCTGGACCGGAAGTTTCAAATACGGGTAAAATGCGGAAGTAGTAGCTTTCCGGATCAACAACCTCTCCGCTGTCTATCCTCTTGAGCACATCGGGGGACCCATATCGAATTCCCTTATACTTCATTCCAATGAGGACATCGTCATGCGTTTTCAGGACTAGGCGTACGTCTAGTGACGTGGCCCCATCCTCAGCCAGCGCCTGCCAATCACTCCCGCCGTCCAGCACCTCACCACTCAGGCGCTCGCCCTCAAAAATGCCTCCAGGCACGACGCCGACGCGCCGGTAGCCAGTTGGTGTTTCACCAACGATCTGGAGTTTCTTTACGTCGAGACGCATCACAAACAGCGGGCGGGTCCGCACTGTTTTAAGTACGGCGGGAAGATCGTCGGCAAGATGGTTCGACATGGTGGAGACCTTTCAGAAATTACCCTCTCGGCGCGGAAAGAAGTCGTGCCGATCAGCAAGGCCGGACAGAGAGTTAGAAGGCCGGTTGCGCTTG
>CAZZYB010000494.1:0-3195 GCA_964658125.1 uncultured Acetobacteraceae bacterium
CTTCGGAACTCCGGCAGATGTACACAGCGCAGCTTTTGGATGCCTCGATATCAATGGACAGATGGGAATCATCGGTACACCCGTTATTGATAAAGCGCGCGGGGTTCTTTATGTGGTGGCGTTGACCCGGGCTGGTGCGTCGACGGGGCCGGGGACCGGATTCGCGCAAAGGCTGCATGAACTCGATCTGGCGACAGGAGCGGACCTGCCGGAGAGTCCGGTCGTAATCAAGGCCGAAAGTTTCGACGCACTGATGCAGAACCAGCGACCGGCGCTGATGCTTGCCAACGGAATGGTGTACGTGGGGTACGCATCGCACTGCGACAAGGAGCCGTATCACGGCTTTTTGATGGCGTACGACGCGAAGACACTGACGCAGGTAAGCGTGTTGAATACGTCTCCGACTGGCTCAGAGGCCAGTATCTGGCAGTCCGGGCAGGGGCCGGCAGCCGACGACGAAGGGAATGTCTATGTAGTTACCGGCAATGGAAGCTGGGACGGTGTACGCAACTTCAGCGAGAGCTTCATGAAGCTGACACCGCGGTTGAAGTTACTGGACTGGTTTACACCGACGAATCACTTCGCGCTGGATAAGGCGGATGCGGACCTGGACTCTTCGGGAGCAACGCTGATCCCGGGGACGCATCTGGTCCTCGGCGGCGGCAAAGAAGGTGTGCTCTACACACTGGACACTCGAAATCTGGGACACCTGGGTGATGAGAACGCTCTACAGCACTTTCATGCGACCGCTTCCCATTTGCACAGCCTGGTTTACTGGGATAGCGCGAAGACGGGCAAACTGCTGTATGTGTGGGGACAAAGAGATAAAGCGAAGGTGTACAAGCTTGAAGGAAACAAGCTCGGCGAGACGCCGTTGATGATGCGCGACGTGCCCAACCAGGGCCACCCGGGGGCGATGCTGTCGCTTTCGGCAAATGGGAATAAAGACGGGATTCTGTGGGCAGCTATCCACGCGACAGGGGACTCGTGGCATGAGTCGAGGCCTGGGGTTTTGCATGCCTATGACGCGGATGACATACGTCGCGAGCTGTGGAACTCGTTGCAAACGCCATCGCGAGACGACTGTGGCGAATACTCCAAGATGGCGCCGCCGACGATCGCAAATGGAAGAGTTTATCTGGCGAGCTTTGGCTCCGAAAACGTGGGATCGGGACAGTTCTGTGTCTACGGCCTGCTGCCGTCAAAAAGTGGAGTGAAGTTGGCCGCGCCGGCTGGTGCGAAGGCATCCGTGTCGTCGGGGCGGTTGACGATTACATGGAACCCGGTGGTGGGAGCCCGCGCGTATCGTGTCTTGCGGACCAGCACACTCGAGCCCGAGGCCAAGACGGTTGCGTTGGGGCTTACGAGCACTACCTTCACAGAACCCGCGCCCGAGAGAGGAGAATCGGCTTCTTACACAATTTGTGCGGTCGGCGATGAGGGCGTCAGCGCTAAGTCGGAAGTTGTGTCCGTGACGTCGCCGAAGCGGAAGCCCATGGAGGATTGAGAGGATGTTGTGACATTAGGGTCTAGTCATCTCGACCGTGAATTTTCATTCTATAGTTTCAATCTTTTGTTTGACCGAGTCTCGCAACATAAAAGGAGTTGTGATGCGCAAATTTAGCCTGTTAGTTCTCACCGCGCTGGTTCCTTTGGCGTATGCGCAAACACCGAATTCAGGCTCTGCCCCCGCGTCCGGTGCCCCGGCACCGGCGGTGCTTCCGGGCCATGGCGCCGCTCAGCATCCTTTTCTTTATGCAGGCGAGTGGGACACCCGCAAGCCTCTGGAACAGTCGATTTTTATCGTTCGCGGAGGCAAGATCGTATGGCAGTATTCCATGCCGCTGAAGACGGAGAGCGGGGGCAACCAGGAGTTCGACGACGCCACGCAATTGCCGAATGGCAACATTATTTTCTCGCGCATGTCCGGGGCGGGGATGGTGAGCCCGGACAAGAAGCTGCTGTGGCACTACGAGGCCCCCGCGGGGACCGAGATCCATTCGATTCAGGCGATCGGCAAAGATCGCGTACTGATTATGCGCAATGGGAATCCCGCACAGGCGATGATCATTAACACCGCAACCGGAGCGACTGAGAAAGAGATACCGATTCCGACGACAGTCCACGGTACCCACGGCCAGTTCAGGCACATTCGCATGACGAAGAGCGGCACGGTGCTGGTCCCTCACCTTTCTGAAGGCAAGGTTGTGGAGTACGACCAGGAGGGGAGGGTTGTGTGGTCGGTTGAGGCCAAATCACCGTGGCAGGCGATTCGTCTTAAAGACGGCAACACCTTGATCGCGGGTGACGCCAGCCGCTATGCGCGGGAGGTCAATCCGAAGGGAGACACCGTGTGGGAGTTCACGCCGGCGGACGCACCTGGATACAAGCTCGGCAATTTTCAAACGGCCGACCGGCTGGCCAATGGTCACACGATCATTACCTGTTGGGTAGCTGGGGATAACGATACGTCACATTGGGCGGGGACCGTCCAAGTGTTGGAGGTAACGAAGGACAAGCAAATTGTGTGGGCTTTGTCGTCCTGGAAAGCTCCGGATCTGGGTCCGGCAACGAGCATCCAACTGCTGGATGAACGGGGCAATCCGGAAAAGGGCGACTTGCTCAGATAAGTCGCATGTCGGTAAACGCGGTGCGGAACACAGAGCTTACGGCGTTGGGTAAGAGGTGAAGGGCGACGCGGTATACCGGCGGAATTGTAAAGATTGGGTGCGTGGTCCGGGGGCGGATAGTTAGCCCAGGAGTAGCGGACGTAGCGTGGGGCCTGAACAGACGGGCTGGACAGCGAGGGTATCGCCTTCGATCTTCGCGGTGGCTGGATTGAAAGCTCCGTCGGCACCCGCTACTTCGAACGATTGCAACGGGCCCTTGGAAGTGAAGCCGTCGGAGTTGTCGAAGGAGATGCATGGTGCTGCCTTCGGGGTACGCGTAGCGGAAAAGCGGGCCGGATGAGACGAGGTTCTCCTTATAGGCCATGCTGCGAGCGAGGAGTGCGAGACGGGCGCCTACGTCTTGCTTGTTGGCGGGGTGGACATTGTGTTCATTGCCGATGTCGATGGTGACAGCCTTACCGGTGTTGGCGAAATCCACAGCACTGGACGTGTGCGCCCACCTCAGCCCAGCAGGTCCGGTTGTTGTTGGGCGGTTCGAGCGATAAGTTCTCCAAATAAAGTGTTC
>CAZZYB010000495.1:0-1341 GCA_964658125.1 uncultured Acetobacteraceae bacterium
CGAGTTCGAAATGTCCTGGTCCCTCTGGACCCCCGACACAGCCCCCGAAGCCGACGACGACGCCCATCTCGACACCCTCTGGAAACTAGAACCCAACCGCGTCCGCATCACCGGCTTCGGCCCCGACTTCGACACCGCCAGCTTCGAACAAAACGGCCACATCCGCGTAGACTTCGGCCTCGACACTCCCTGGGTCCTCGAAGACGAAGACCTCCACATAGACGCCGCCAAGAAAATCCAGCAGAACGTCGAGAAGTTACTAGCCTTCACCCTCTCCGTAGAAAAACACTGCGGCATCTCCAGCCGCCTACTCTGGACAGAATCAGGCGAACCCCTCGCCGAAAAACTCATCGCCCGCCTCCAACGCCTCAACTAGCTCTTGTTTTCTTGCTTGTCATTCCCGGAGGGAATCTGCGTTTCGCCCGCACCACCACAACCTCGGGTGGCCCATCCTTTCGCGGCACTTTGCGAAAGGGTGGGGTATCGCGCAAAGCGCGACCGCTCTCCTCCACACCCACCCAAAATCTGTCATCTCGACCGAAGTGGAGAGACCTGCTTTCTTCCGCAGCCGCACACAAGGGGTGCCCCATCCATCGCGGCTTCATGCGATGGGTGTGCTCGCACAGCAGCTACCCCGCCACCACAATCTCCGAAAAATCTGCAATCTTCGAAAAATCCCCCAACGTCCGAGCCAACAGCGCCAAACGATTCGCCCGTATATCCAACTCCGGCGACATCACCATCACCTTCTCAAAAAAATCATTAATCACCGGTCGCAGCATCGCAATCTCACGCAGCGCCTCAGCATACCGCCGCTCCGCCTGCAACACCTCAACCGCCGAAGCCGCGGCCTCCGCCATGACCGCCAGCATCTTCTCCGATGCATCTACCAGCAAATCTCCATCGACGCTAGCGGTCACATCATCACCTTTAGCCCGGGCCTGTTCAAGAATGTTCTTCATTCGCTTGAACGCTGCAGAAACAGCAAGGAAGTCCTCACTTCCACGCATCGAGGTGACAGCTTCCGCACGAGCGACAAGATCGGGCAGATCATCAGCACCAGCAGTCATTACAGCCTTCACGACATCGTAAGCGTGGCCTCGAACTTCGCGGAGATAGAAGTCGACGCGCTCGGCAAAGAAAGCGGACATCTTTGCGGCTACAACATCCGATGGCTTGGACACGAACGTGGCTTCAAGCAAACCGAAAGGCAGCGAAGATTCGGCGAGAATCTTCACAATCCCGTTAGCCGCGCGGCGCAGTGCAAAGGGATCTTTCGAACCCGTAGGCTCCAGGCCAAGCGAGAACATACCCGCAATCGTGTCCGCCTTGTCCGCAATC
>CAZZYB010000495.1:1351-3183 GCA_964658125.1 uncultured Acetobacteraceae bacterium
TGTCGAATTTATCGGCGATCGCAAGTATCTGACCTTCAACAGTTCGGGGAATACTGTCGTCCATCGACGCAGGGCGATAGTGGTCGTAGATCGCTGCAGCAACCGGTTCCGGGAGGCCTTGAGCGCGAGCGTACAAACCCCCAATCTCTCCTTGAAGTTCAGTGAACTCCTTGACGAGTTCAGTGGTCAGGTCGGTCTTGCATAGACGAGCGGCGGTCTCCAGCCCTCGCAGGTCAACCGGCGCACCGAGGATAACCAGTAACGATCCAAGCATTGTGCAGATTTCGAGCAGGCGCTCAGTCTTTGCCGCATAACTCCCCAAATCCTTCTGAAAAGTCACATTCTCCAGCAGCTTCACCCGCTCCACCAGCAGCACCCGCTGATCGAACTCCCAAAAGAACCGCGCATCATTAAACCGAGCCCGCAACACCCGCTCATTCCCCTGCCGAATAGTCGCCGCGCTGTTCTCATCAGTGGAAATATTCAGCACCGTCAAAAAATGCGGCGCCAGTTTCCCCGCCGAATCTTCAACCGCAAAATACTTCTGATGATCCCGCATCACCGTCACCAGAACTTCTTCCGGCAGCTCCAGATACTCACGCTCAAACCCACCCAGCAGCACATCAGGCCACTCGGTCAAGTGAGTCACCTGGTCAACCAGCGCCTCATCTTCTCTCCACCGAGCCCCCGCAATCTCCCGCGTCACATGATCCAGCGCCTTGCGAATCTTATGCCGCCGAGCCTCCACATCAACCAGCACATACTCCCCAGCCAATTGCGCTTCGTAACTATCAGGCGACTCAATCTCAAACGCCTCCCCACTCGACAGCACGCGATGCCCAAACGTAGCCCGCCCCGCCGTCCGTCCGCCAAAACTCACCGGCACAACCTCATCCCCAAGCAGGCAAACCAGCCAAAGCACGGGCCGCACAAACCGCTCCGGCTTCCCCGCCCTCCAGTACATATTCTTCGCCCAATAAATCGCCCCAACTTCCTTCGGCAACAGCTCAGCAATCACCTCCGCCGCACCGCGCCCAGCCTTCACCGAAGCAGCCGCAATGTACTCACCCTTGGGCGTAGTCACCGTCTTCAAATCCGCAACTGCGACACCAGACTTACGCGCAAACGCTTCGGCCGCCGGTGTAGCCACACCATCCTTGAACGCAATCTTCACCGCCGGCCCAGTCACTTCCTCCGACACATCCTCCTGCCGCGCCAGCACCCCTCTAACCAGCACCGCCAGCCGCCGCGGCGTCGAGTAAGACACCGCCCCCGCCAGCTCCGAGAACCCCTCCGGCAACAACCGCTCCCGCCCCAGCATCGCCACCGTCCGACGCAGCAACTCCGCCTCGGCCGCCGCAATCATCCGCGCCGGAACCTCCTCCAACCCAATCTCAAACAACAAATCAGCCATGACTGTCCTTGCTCAATCCCATACCCTCACAATTCCGTTGCGAACCTTAGCGTCCTTAGCGTCTTAGCGTTTTCTTCTTCCCTCACGCAGCCCCAACCCGCCCCTGCTCCGCATAAACCTTCGCCACTCCCACAATCAAATTCCGTATCCGACCCATCACCCCCACCCGTTCCGTCACCGAAATCGCCCCCCGAGCATCCAGCAAATTAAACGCATGCGAGCACTTCAAAGCCAGCTCATAAGCCCCCATCGTAGGAAACCGAAGCACTGCCAGCTTGTCTTCTGGGCCCTGGGCCCTGGACCCTGGCCCCTTGTCGGTGCTGTCCTCGCCGAAGACAACCTTAGCCCGCTCCAGCAGCCCCTTGCACTCCGCCTCATACAAATTCAAATGCTCCCAAAGCTTCCCCACATCCGCATA
>CAZZYB010000496.1:0-3162 GCA_964658125.1 uncultured Acetobacteraceae bacterium
AAACACATCCTCATCTCTAGCTGCCGAAACCACAACTTTCTCGCCGACCCGTTCAAAGACCAGCTTGTCTCCCGCTGCCACACCGAGACTCTCGCGGAACGCTCGGGGAAATGTTACCTGTCCTTTGCTGGTAAGCGTCGCAACCTTGCGCATATGTCCTCCTTACTTTTCTTATCCTACTCCTTACCTACACATTGGCATGAAGTCCAGCCGGAACCTGCTAGTCTTAAACCCCAGAGTGAGTTCTATCTCCATCGCGACCGCCACCGAGGTCTTCGACCTCCTCCGCGACGATCTTGCCGCCATCGAGCGCGAGTTCGCACAGCAGTCCGCCTCCGAAGTTCAAGTCGTCACCGACATCGCCCGCTACCTCATCTCCGGCGGCGGCAAACGCATCCGCCCGCTCCTGCTGCTGCTTTCCGCGAAGGCCCTCGGCTGCGACTCACCCTCGCGCATCCGTCTCGGCGCCGTCGTCGAAATGCTCCACACGGCCACGCTCGTCCACGACGACATCATCGACGAAGCCAGCACCCGCCGCGGCCGCCCCTCCTCCAACGCCACCTGGGGCAACGCCAAGTGCGTCCTCGCCGGCGACTGGCTCTACATGCAGTCCTTCCAGACCGCACTGGCCGAACGCAACTTCCGCATCTTGGATCTCCTGATCTCGCTCACCCAGCAGATGGTCGAAGGCGAGCTCCTGCAGATGGAAAAGCTCGGCCACCTCATCAACGAAGAAGAGTACTTCGACCTCATCTTCCGCAAGACGGCTTACCTTTTCAAGGTCTCCATGCAGCTAGGCGCCGCTGTCGCCGCTGCCCCGGACAATACGGAACAAGCTCTCGGCGAGTACGGCCGCAACCTCGGCCTCGCCTTCCAGATCGTCGACGACGTTCTCGACCTCACCGCGCTCGAAGACGTTCTCGGCAAGCCCGTAGCCTCCGACCTCCGCGAAGGCAAGGCCACCCTGGCCGTTATTCACGCCCTCGAACGCGGCACCGGAGCCGACCGCGAAGCCATCCGCACCGTCCTCGCCGACCGCGCCTTCACCAACGTCTCCCACGCCGAAATCCTGGCGATCCTGCACAACCACGGTTCCATCGCCTACGCCATGGACACCGCCTGCGCCTACGCAGAAGCCGCCCGCCAATCCATCGCCGACCTCCCCGACACCGACGCCAAGCGAGCCCTCCTCTGGGTCCCCGGCTACGTCACCAGCCGCGACCGCTAAGCGCGATGCGTAAAATTGCGATCACATCCTTAGTCGCCGTCTTTGTGCTGTCGATCATGCTCGCTATCGCCAACTGGCCATCAGATAGTTGGCCCGTGAGAACGAGGGCCGACAGCATCCTCGTGGATAAGTCCAAGCACACGTTGACGCTCTACGATGGAAGCAAGGTGTTGAAGGTCTACAAAGTGGCGCTTGGCCGCGGTCATGGTGATGCGAAACAGCGCGAGGGAGATCACGAAACGCCCGAAGGAAAATACATCATCGACTCGCACAAAGCGCAAAGCCGATTCCATCGCGCCCTGCACGTCTCTTACCCAAATTCACAAGACCGGGCCAATGCGTTGCGCTTGGGTGCTGCACCTGGCGGTGACATCACGATCCACGGCATCGAGCGAGGTCTGGGATGGCTCGGCAGACTACATCGCCAGATCGACTGGACCGACGGCTGCGTTGCCGTCACTGATCCAGAAATAATCGAAATATGGAACACAGTCCCTGACGGAACGCCCATCGAAATTCGACACTAAGTTCCCGCGATACAACTTTCCTTCCGCAGTACACTCCGTCCAACAACCGAACGCTCGCATCGTTCCATTCCACCGTCAGGGGTTTATCCCATGCACAGGAACGTGCGTCCATTCGTCCTCATCGCTGCGTCTTTCGCGATCTCCATCCGCGCACAGCAGCCCACCAGAGCCGACCGCATCGTTGTCACCAAATCCACCCACACCATGACGCTCTACGCCTATGGCAAAGTCCTCAAGGTCTATCACGTCTCGCTAGGCAGCAACGCAACTGGCAATGCCAAGCAGAAGAAAGGCGACCACGAAACTCCCGAAGGCGCCTACACCATCAACGGCAGAAACGCGCACAGCAGCTGCCACCTCGCTCTGCACATCTCCTACCCCAACGCGACAGACCGCGAACGAGCCCGCAAGCTCGGCGTCGATCCCGGAGGAGACGTCATGATCCACGGCCTCCCTCCCGGCTACGACTCAATCAAACCCGGCCAGCAATTCGCTGACTGGACGTACGGCTGCATCGCTTTAACGAACGTTGAAATGAATGAAGTATGGAGACTGGTTCCGAATGGAACGCCGATTGAGATACGCCACTAGATTGATGACCGCAACGGTTCAAGCCACGACGGTACCGGGTCAAAATACAGCATTCCCGTATTGTTCAACTTCAAACCCACCACTCTATGCCCCTCATCGCGGGAGTTATCCAGCAAGACAGCTTCGTCGGCAAGACCTACGGCTCTCGGCAGATTAGAAAAGCTTCGCGGGTACCGCCTCTGTTGATCTTCAAATGGCACATCGTGGCCGCCCTTAAGCACCCTGGCTTCCACACGCTGGATATTGATCGAAAGGCTATCTGTCCCGATATAGAACACCCGCGTACCGAAGCCTAATTCACGAGCACGACGCATCATTTTGAGATACGTTCCACCCGAAAGAGTAGTCTCCACCGAAAAACTCACACCCTTGACGAGAAATTCCTCTGCCGATATCAGTACGCGTTTTCCCGCCTCAATTGGACTAGGTTCGACCGAAGTCTCGGCGGCAAGCTCCACGGCAACAGCGTCGGGATCAAGAATTGAAGATTGTTGGAAATAGGCTCGCGCCCACTTAGTAAGCGTGCTTTTTCCGCAACCATTCGCTCCCGCGATAACGGTCAGCGTCGGCATTAGCTGGTGCGAGTGACCTGCTGTTTTGCCCTAACTTCGGCTTCGAGCTTTTCCTGCCAGAGCCGCTCAACCTGCACACCCTGTCGAGCCGCCTCTGCAATCTTCTCTGCCAGTTTTGCGAAGTTCTTTTCCATATTCAAATCCTACTCCTCGTCCTCATCCTCCGCCTCAAAGTCCTCATCCTCCACCACCAACTCCTCCACCCGCACCGTCCCCCACGCCAGCGCCGCCCGTTCGGGCCAAG
>CAZZYB010000497.1:0-3148 GCA_964658125.1 uncultured Acetobacteraceae bacterium
CTTGCAGACTGAAAGATCGCAGACTCGGATGCTTGCCCGGTTGCGGCCCCAATTCCTTACTCCACCTTGAACACCACGACAATCGACGACGGCATCTGGGCAGGAGCGACGATTTCCAGCGCACCCGCCCGCTGCTTCCAATCCAGCTTCGTGGAGCTGCCCAACATCCTCACAGAATGTATGCGAGACGGTAAGAGCCCGGCCCCCGAGCCAAGCGAAGCGATCTTCACATGAGCTCCCGGCTTCGGAATCGAAAGCGCGAACGCATAAACGGCACCATCCTGTCCCTTCGTGAAGCGGAAGTCACTCGGACCGAAGCGGAACGCAGCCTGCTCTTTTCCTAGCTGCTTGGCAGGCAAGGTCTTCAGCTTTCCGTCCGCGCCTTTACTCCCCTCCCCTAGCTTCACCCAGGCACTGCTTCCGTAGATACCCTCACCATTCATCCGCAACCATGCTCCTACTTCATGCAGCAGTCGTTTGCTTCCTTCATCGAGCGTTCCGTCCGGCCGCAGAGACACGTTCACCGCAGAATCGCCATCGCGCGACACGACCTCGAGCATGTACAGGATCAATGCCCGCGCACTATAAACAAAGTCAGGTTTATAGAACCAGTCCCCAACAGCGTTCTCGCCCAGCCACATCTGGTCGGTCTTGATGCCTTTGGGAAATGATCCTTCAAAGGTCGTCGCTATCCCTCGCAACGGAGGATGAAACTTTACGATGCTGAAGGTATCGACCTTGCCGCGTTGCTGCAGCGACCGGTTATAGTAATCGGCCACCACGCGCTGTATCGCGTCGCTCTTGTAGCCTGTGCCCGTCGCGTACCCGGTAAACGGGCCTGTCGAGTCTCCGTCTGTGAAAATAAAGTCCGGGTCATATTTATTGATGACGTCCATAATGCGCAGCGACCAGCGCGTCGCATACCAGTGCGCATACTCCAGGTGTTCCTGGAAAATCCCTTTCTCAGGCCGGAACTGTGCATTGGCAACATCCTTATAAGCCCGCAGATTAATGCCATACAGCAATCGCGGATCATAGCCTTCCCACCATTTGCCTTTGCCATCGGCAAGCGTCTCATTGGCGTCGTAGGGAATGCCCGCTCGTGGCCCACTCGTATCGCTCCCAAACGCCGGTTGATACCACCACCAGGTGTACTCATGGTGAAATCCAACTCCATAGCGCATTCCAGCGGCCTTTGACGCCTTCGCCCACTCGCCCAGCAGGTCGCGGTGCGGCCCCATGTTCACGGAGTTCCACGGTTGATAGGTGGAGTCCCAATTATCGAAGTTATCGTGATGCACCCCTTGAACGATCAAGAACCGTGCACCCGCGTCCTGGTAAGTCTTTACCAGCATGGCCGGATCGAGATTAACGGGATTCCAGGTATGAAGAATCTCTTTGTACCCGGAAACCGAAGGCGGTCCAAGGGTGCGCAGATGATTCTTATAAGCAAGCGTCCCAGGCTGATACATCTTGCGTGCATACCAGTCGCCGCTCTCGCCGGCAGATTGCGGGCCAAAATGTACCCAGATTCCAAACTTCGCCTGCCGCAGCCAGGCCGGATCGCGGGGATAGTTTGCGTTAATCGATTCCCACGTCGGTTGGAATGGCCCAGCCGCGATAGGAAAATCCATCTTAACTTCAGGAAAGCTCTCCGGATCTTGCATCGTGAGCGAATCTTCCGGGTACGTTGCTGGAATCGCCGGGATTGGCGCCGGGACCGGCATTTGCTGCCCATGAGCGCCAGGGCATAGGCCGAGAACAAGCGGAATGACGAGGCGGCTTACGAAGGTCGTACAGCAATCCTTACAAATCGAGCGATCGCTGGCGAGTCCAAATACCATCTTATTTTTCAAATCTTCTCCTCCGTTGTGTTCACGCGTTGGTGTCGCGCGAGAACGCGACAATCATCAGGACCAACCGGGTGCCGGATGCTCTCACCCTCATTGATCGGCAGCGAACCGCGCCTGCTTTCAAGTGATGCCTGGCCCCACGCGATTTGCGGAACCACGGCTTTATACTGATAGCTCACTGACCGGTTCAGTTTCCCAATCGTTCCGTGCAACTCTCAACAGTTCCGAAACTCTTGATCGAGTCACACGCCGAGTCTTCGAGCTGCGATCGATAAGGCTCGCAGTCGAATATCGCAACGATGTCTGACCCATGATGTGGATTGCATTTCCCAAAGCAACGGCGTAGCGTTAACGTTACTGTACCAGTAAAAACGTGGTTTTGTATTTCTTTGACCAAGCCGCACATTACGGAAGACTCCTTGGGAAGTCCGGTCGCTTTGCGACTGATGCCTGACTCCGGCCGTACTGCGATCATACGACCACGAGGACGCTCACCGTCAAGACGCAGAGCGGGTTTGGATGCACAGAGAAGTATGTAGAAGCAAGATCGGCTATTTGGGTGGTGCACACCTTCTATATGGGGCAGGAGCGCAAGCTGCCGGCATCCATCTGTCAACGCTGCCATCGATGCCTCTCGTTAGGTATTCACCTTGGGTTTCTAGTTCGGAGATATTCATGCGTAAGACTTTCGTGTCTTGGTCGCTTCTTGCATCATCCATATATTCCATCTCAGCTCTCGGACAAGCAGTCGATCCGAGAGGGCCTATCGCCGCCTACTCAGGCGTGCAGGTAACCCCCCAAGGAGTATCCCTGTCTGGCAAGTACGCTGTACTGGACAAGAAGGGTCCGTCTGGCAAACAGGCGTACTGGACGCCTCAATGGATCGCCCTGCCTGACAACGGTAACCGGAATGTGTCAGCTGTTCGATTCCGTAAAGAGTTTGTCCTGCCTATCCGAAGTCCCATCGCAAATGCTCAGGCTCTCGTTACTGCGGATCCCTTCTACAGGCTTTGGGTGAACGGCCACCTCGTTTCGCGCGGGCCGGACGACGCTGGAAGAGACTACAGCCCGCCCGAACGTTGGTCTCAGCAATGGCTGGCAAATAGAGTGGACGTAACCCGGTATCTACAAACCGGCGCCAACGTCATCGCAGCGGAAGTCTTTCCCCATCACCAGAACCTCAGCAGGGGCACTACAGGCTTTGCTCTACAGCTCAAGGTACTTCAAAGCCGGAGCTCCAAGTCTCTCCTCATTGAAACCGGCCCAGACTGGCTGGTTCAAGACGCAACGGCTTA
>CAZZYB010000498.1:0-3141 GCA_964658125.1 uncultured Acetobacteraceae bacterium
AGCGCGGCCCTGAAAAGGCCGGCGTCGGCGGTTCGATCCCGTCTCTGGCCACCATATTCTTGAATGATTTAGTGGCAAAACGTCGCCCACATTGGGTCTGGTGAAGGCATCTCCTGCGTATTGGCGGGTTGCTGTGATTGCCCGCGCGATGTATTTGCCTATCCCAAGATTCCTGGCCCTAGCGGGATGATTCGGAAGGATGGTAGTTCCGCGGGCCTGGAGCTCGCCACACCTCGATCGCAGATCAGGTGGAGGTTGCGATGGCTCGGAGAAGCTTTTCGAGAACTGTGACCTGATTGTAGTGGTCGGTAAGGAACGCCTGGGCTCTTTGGACGAAAGCATGCGCCATCGTTTTATCCGTGAGAAGTTGCTCGACCCGTTGGGCAAAAGATTCCGGACTGTCCGCGTGTTGGTAGTGCAGGCCGTCAACAAGGCCACTCCCCTCAGAGCCAGAGGTGGTTGAGACGACCGGGAGACCGCGCAGGACGGCCTCCATGGTTTTGAGTTTGACCCCTGAACCCTTTTGCATGGGATTGACGAAGACCGCGCTGGATTGGAAAAAAGGCGAGAGATCTTCTGCGTCGAAGTGGAGCCTGATGTTGCTATACGAACTGGTGAGGTCGCCCATCCAGTTACATCCTTGGCCGCCAGTACTGCCGGCGATCACGAACTCGTAGCCGGGCATCTGGCATAACCGGGGATGAACGTTGGCGATGTACCACTGCAGGGCTTCCTTGTTGAGTGGGGCCCAGAGGTTGCCGACGAAGAGGACACTGGTTCCCCCGAGCGAAGGCTGGTCGAGCAAAGCGAAGTCGAGGGCGGAAGGAACGAACGACAGAGTCTGGGTCGCGTTGGGCCGTGGCTGCCGACTGTAGCGACCGAGTTCATCGTAGGATACGAACCAGAGTGCATCTACCGAGCGAAGCATGCGTGCGCTGGAATCCTGGATACGAAGCGCTTCCTGATAAAAGTAAAGCTTCAGCAGGGCGGAGCGCTCAGCCTTCGCCGTGAGCTTGTAGAACGTGTACTCGTCGTTATCGACACGGATGATGGAGGTCCGGTAGCGGAGTGTTTTGTTGCGAAGAATTTCAGAGGAGAACTCGGTTTGCATGAGTACGACGTCGTATTCCTCGTCGACCGGAATATTGCGAAGATCGCTCCGAATTGCGGTTTGTCCTGGCTTAAAGGATAGGAAGCCACGGAGGGTGCGCTTTCGTTTGGAAAAGATGAGGCGCCGGACGAGCGACTCAACCCTGGACCGCTCGGTGGGCACTGGTTCGTCACGCACGGTTGCGATGACGTCGAACGTGATACCAAGGCTATGGAGGGCCTGAATCCGATTCCACATATCAACGCGGCCTCCGCTAACGGGGGGGTACGGGAAGTCGGTGCATACATAGAGGAGTTTTAAATCGCGAAGATTCATGAATTTGATCGTACAAGTGCTATGCGTTCGTTAGTCCCTGGTTCGCGTCGACGCGGGAGCTTCGGTCTCTGTAGATGGACAAGCCAAGCATCAATGGCAGCGACTTCGCGCCGACCGAGCCATAAGGTGGCTCGCGCTAGCTACATGGTATGGTAACAACAAGCGCATGATCGAGGTCATAGGACGGTCAAACTGTCATCGATGGCTACCGTTTTTGGGGAAGATTCACATAAGTCAGGGCTTGGAGAATCGTGTTGGCGAAGTCGTACGAGAGTAGCGAAGAAAACATCAACAGCATTATCTCGTCTATAAGGCAGGCCGCGCCAAACCTTCACAGAGCTGGCACTTTTCCGGGAAAGACTTTCGACGCCTTAGTGCACCACCTTACAAGGCAAAAGATCAGCCACTCCGTAGAAACTGGATCTGGAGCCAGCACCTTAATATTCTCTCATTTAAGCCAGCATCATACCGTCTTTGCGGTCGATGAAGGCAACGAGAGCATCAGCAACACACGTAGCAATGCTCTTCTAAATTCTGGCTCAGTCACCTTTGTTGAAGGTCCGACCCAGAAGACATTACCCGTACATCAATTTACACAACCACTTCAAGCCGCTCTTATTGATGGCCCTCATGGGTATCCTTTTCCGGAACTCGAGTATTACTACATCTATCCTCATCTGGAACCTGGAGCGCTACTCATCGTCGACGACATCAATGTGCGGACAATACAGAATCTATTCAGATTCCTGCGTGCCGATAAAATGTTTCGTCTTGTCCAGGTCGTCAACGCGACTGCTTTCTTCCGGCGAACGGATGCGCCGACGTTCAATCCGTTTGGGGATGGCTGGTGGGAGCAGGGCTACAACCGTTTGCCGGCGACTCCATTCATGGCGCGTCATGTCGTAAGGAGCCTCGTGCCCGGTCCCCTCTTACGATTGTTACGAAAAATCAAAAGCTAAAATTCTTGAGCGAGACATGGAGCATGCGCTTCGAAGTCTTCGGTTCCTCTGCCTCACTCTCTATGGAAGAGCTTCGGGTCCGCGACGTCGCGCTGTATCGTAATCATTGGCAACTCCCTTTGCGCTCGCGCATAATCCTCCGGAATCCCGATGTCGATGAAGTACCCAGACGATAAGAACGCTCCGGGTTTTATCTCGCCGAGGTGATCCATCAGGATCTCTTTTTCGAAGGAGAATGCATCCGGAAGCCGCATGGTATTAAAGAGACCGCGTCTGACAAGGTAGATGCCTGCGTTGATATAGTGGCGGCCGCTCAAGCCTTTCTCTGTGAAGCCGGTGATATGTTCTGCGGCTACAGAAACTGTTCCATAGCGTGCAGAATCGGATACTTCCGTCAGAGCGACGGTGAGTTGGTCGCCAGATCTCTCATGTTGTGCTTGCAGCGCCTGCAGATCGATATCAGTCAGAGTATCGCCATTAAACACAAATACACTTGCTGCGCTTGTGTAGGGAAATGCAGCTCGTATAGCGCCGCCGGTTCCAAGAGGCGACTCTTCGCGAGCGTAAGTGAGTCGGGTACCCTCAAAGGTATGGCCGAAATGCTTTAGGATCGCTTCTCCCTTGTAACCAGTTGAAAGGCAGATATGAGTAAATCCGCGAGCTACCAACGTAGCCAATAGATAGGAAAGGAAAGGTCGACCCGCGACCGAAGCCATTGGCTTTGGGAGATCAGGGACGGCGCTACTGAGGCGTGTG
>CAZZYB010000499.1:0-3140 GCA_964658125.1 uncultured Acetobacteraceae bacterium
CTTGCTGCCACCTCGAACGTCTTCCGCAAGTCAGGCACTTCAGACACTTTGCCATCAACGGGCATGACACCCGCCACGGGCTTCGTAAAGTCCACCGCCAACTTCACTTTGCTCATTGGTTTCGTACGCAGAGCATTCAACTCCACATAAACGCCCGTGTTCGCACCGCGCCTCGCACCCACGTTTGCAACATCGCGCGAGTCCTCCAGCGACACAATCCACTCCGTTCGCCCATACGCCTCACGCTGCGCCGTCATCCCAACGGGGCAGTGATTACCAGGAGACATCACGACAACCGTCCCCGGTGCCTGCGCCAGCCCCGCGCTCGCCAACAGCAGGGGAACAACAAAGAGAGATGTCCGCATAGGTAACCTCCATGGCCTTCCATTTTGCTCCCGCAAGCGTCCTCTGGCAAGCCGTGGCTCAGGCCTACTGCCTGCCTCCACTCCATTCCAGATACGACTTCCAGTCATCCTGCCCGGGCATCTGCATCTGGAATTTTCCAGACATCACCGCATGCTCAAGATGGTAGACCAGGCGAAATCTCGGACCCGGTCCAGGTTCAGACAAAAAGATCGCAGTCGCCGCATCCGGCGTGGAAACGGAGTAGTGAATCACATGGCCTTCGTTATCGAAGTAGACACCCTTCAAGGGCTGCCCGGGCCTTTCCTCAAAGATGTACAGCAGATCGCCGTGCTCACAATCGAAGGCCTCAGGTCCCGTGCATCCCGCGACGGTGCTATGCCGCGCCAGCACATGGCCCTTAAGTTCCTTCACGAACGTGTAGGTTCCCGTGACCTTCGCCGCCGAACCCTCGCCCGTCTTGGCCTGCCATGTGCCCTGGAGAAAACTCAGTGGCTGCCATGGATCCGCAGGCGCAGCCGGTGTTTGTGCTCCAAGCGAAAACGCGAATACAAGTGGCAGGAATTTACCGATCAGCTTCATAAGTCTGTCCTTTCATCTGTGCCGCGAATCCGCGCAGCCGGTCTCCAAGTTCTTCGACTGACAACACTTCGTTGACCTTCGAAAGCGCCCATACATGCCCAAACGGATCACTTAGCCAGCTATACCGGTCGCCCCAGAACATGTCCGTAGGTGGCAGAACTGGCACCGCACCCTCATCGACCGCATGTTTGAAAGCATCGTCCACATCCGGAACACCCACCTGAAACACGCATGTTGAACCCGAAAGCGTCTCCGGCGAAGCCATCAAAGCACCCTCAGCCTTCTCTCCGCGCTGCTTTGGCTCCTCCGTAGAAACCTGCACCAGCGAGTCCCAAATCTTGACGTGGATGTGTTCACCGTTACCGCTTGGAGAGGGTGACCGAAAAAGAATCGTCGCCCCAAACGCTCGACCGTAAAACTCCACCGCCTCAGCCGCGTCTCGCACCACCAGGTGCGGCACGATCACCCCCAGTTTTGGAACCGAACCCCTAATCGCCATTAATTCGCCTCCGCTTTTTCACGGTTGAACGCTGCTCCACCGGCGCCTCTACAAAAGACCACGCATGTCCCGCCGGATCGATCAGGGTACGGTATCGCGCAGACCATTCGACGACGTATCGAAGCGGCTTCGGCGTCAGCCGGTATCTCTGCTCAAGTCCCACGCGATCGGACGATACGAGGTCAGCGTCCCTAAGCTCTTTCAAGTGCTGCGACACAGCCGGTTGCGACATCGCAAACTCGGTCGTAAGCTCCTTGACCGAATGATCGCAGTCCGCAAGCAGCCTCAGGATCGCTCGTCGCGCCGGGTGAGCAATGGCCCTGAACACAAGATCTTCCGTCGTCATAAGCAAATCCTTATGCAGAAACTATCGAAGTATTTCCTTAGGGTCAAGTAGAAAAACACTCCAACTTGCGCATCCTCCATCACCTGTCAAATAATGCACTCGTCTTGTCAGACAGCCTCAAACGCGCAGCGAAGCCGATCCTTGCTCCCTCGCGCCCGGGTTTTACGTCCCCTCGGAGCCGGTTAAACATGAAATTCCTGTCGTTGCTTTTGCTTCTAGCCCTGTCCCCAAGCCTCGCCTCCGCACAGGACGCACCACCCCCGACCGAACCCGGCCTCCTCTTCTACCTCTCCGGCGACCACGGCTTCAAAGCCGACTACGCCGCCGGCAAGCCCGACCCCAACTACCTCAAGGACGTCAAAATCCTCCCCGGCGGCGCCAAGGGCTCCTTCCTCGAGTGCGGCAACGACCAGCTCCTCTCCTACTGGGCGCCCGGAAACATCTACGCCCAGCGCGGCACGCTTAGCTTCTGGTGGCGCTCCCGCATGCCCGTCGACGAGACCGAGTTCCCCGTCTTCCGCGTAGGCTACGGCGACCACTCCAGCTGGGACATGGTCTGGCTGCGCATCGACTACAACGGCCACGGCTTCGACGCCTTCGTCACCGACATCAACCTCAACCGCACCCGCGTCAGCTTCACCATGCCCAAATTCCCCGGCCCGCAGGAGTGGGTCCACCTCTCCCTAGCCTGGGACGAAACCACCGGCATCCGCTTCTACGTCAACGGCAAACTAGCCGCCACCAAGCCCCCCACCGGGGTCTTCGACGCCGCCCTCGACCAGTTCGGCCCGCACTCCCGCATCATCGCCCCCACCGGCGTCGAAAGCTCCTACAACTACGACCGCGGCGGCGACATAGACGAGCTCCGCATCTACGACCGCATGTTGTCCGACGACAACATAGCCTCCCTGGCCCACAACGAAACCCCCCACGAAATCCCCGCCCTCACCCGCAGCTTCGCCTCCAAAGCAACTCAAGCCGAGTGGCTCCTCCGCCACGGCTGGAACCGCCCCAGCGACCCACCCGCCCCCCTCCCCGCAGCCGCCACCACCATCCGCAAGGTCCAGATCAACGACGCCTACGACCTCAAGCGCTGGTGGTGGAAGGGAACCGACGGCATCCGCGAAACCACGTGGCCCGGCGTCTACAACCGCTCCAAGCTCACCGGCCGCTTCGACTACTTCCAGCTCCCCGACTGGGACTGCTACTCCCTCTCGGGCAAGTCCGTCACCTTCTACATGCCCGACGAACCCTGGAACCACCTCGAACTGGAAGGCGGTGCCTGGGGCAGGCTCGACCTCCTCACTCCCGGCGCAGGCAATCCCCGCGCCGTAGCCGACCCCGACCAGC